>JBGSMX010000231.1:0-3077 GCA_041739935.1 Coriobacteriia bacterium
GCCGAGCAAGCCGCTGCGGCGCCCGCGGAAGCACCTGCCGAGGAGCCCGCTGAGGCACCCGCGGAAGAGGCTGTAGAAGCACCCGCCGAGGAGCCCGCTGAGGAAGCGGCCGCCGAACCGGTCGACGAAGTCGTCGAAGAGGCCGCGGAAGAGCCTGCCGAGGAAGCCGCTGAAGAGTCGGCCGAGTAGCACCACATGCCGAGGACTGCTGACACAGAGACCCTGGTGCGCTACCTGGTCACGTCGCTCGTGGACAATCCCGACGATGTGATCGTGGCACGCAAGGAGTCAGGCACGACGCTCACGTACGAGGTTTCGCTCAATCCCGAGGACATCGGCAAGGTGATCGGCCGACAGGGTCGCATCATCAAGGCGATCCGGACCGTCGTCCGCGCCGCCGCGAGTGTCAACGGCGACCAGGTGGACGTCGACGTCCTGGGCTAGCGTCATGTCAGATGCGCCGTTCGTCACGGTCGGTAGGATCGTTAAGGCACACGGGCTTAAAGGGGAGGTCTCTGTGGCATCTGCCACGGGCCTTCCCTTCGTCATTCACGAGGGACTGCATGTCTGGCTCACTCCTCCGCCTCCGGGAGTCCGGGACGGCGTGATCCAGTCCGTACGTTCCGGTCCCAAGGGGCCGCTTGTGAAGATATCGGGCATCGACGACATCGACAGCGCGTCGCGCACCCGGGGATGTGCGCTCGTCGCGCGTCCGGCCGATCTGCCCGAACTTGAAGACATCGAGGTGGCGGACGACCCGGTGGGTCTGGAGCTGCACACCGACACCGGGGAGTTCCTCGGCATGGTGGTCGAAGTCATCGAAACCGGCGCAAACGACGTGTGGATCGTTCAAGGCGGGGATTTCGGGCAGGTCTTGCTTCCGGTCATTGACGATGTGGTCCTGCAGATCGACGAGGAAGCCCGAACCGCTCTCGTGCACCTGCTGCCCGGACTGGTTCCCGACAAGGACGATACCGCGTGAGAATCGACGTGCTGACCATATTCCCGCAGATGTTCGACGAGCCAATGGGCGCGTCGATGATCGGCATTGCCCGAGAGAAGGGGCTTCTGGACCTGTCGGTACACGACATCCGCGACTGGGCTCACGACAAGCACCGGACAACCGATGACACGCCGTACGGCGGTGGCCCGGGAATGGTCATGAAGCCCGAACCCGTGTTCGCTTCGGTGCGCGCGGTCTCGGCCATGGACCCCGTGACCCCGCACGTGGTCTTTCTCACCCCGGTGGGAGAGGTCCTCGACCAACGTGTCGTCGAAGAGCTCTCGACCATCGACCGCATCATGTTCGTGTGCGGGAGATACGAGGGTTTCGACGAGCGCGCGTTTGCCCTGGCAGACCGTTTGCTCTCGATTGGCGACTACGTATTGACCGGGGGAGAGCTGCCCGCCATGGTGACTATCGACGCTGTTGCGCGGCTCATACCCGGCGTGCTTGGCCACGAGGACTCGGCATCTGACGAATCGTTTTCGAGCGACCTACTCGAGTATCCTCAGTACACGAGGCCCTCGGAGTTCGAGGGCGCGGCCGTTCCGGACGTGCTTCGCAGTGGAGATCACGGCCGTATCGCCGCATGGCGGCGCGAGCAATCGCTCAGACGCACCGCACGCATGCGGCCCGATCTTGTGGCCAGACTGGATTTGACCGCCCGCGACCGGGCGATCGTCGACGATGAGATGAAGAGGAGCGACCCGCGTGACTGACAGCATCAACGAACAGGATCAGGCACAGACCGCGCCGGCCAAGCCCGCCACCGAAGAAAAGGACGCCGGATTCATGCGCTGGTTGCTCGAGACTGCGGTCATGGTCGCGGTGGCGTTCTTACTCGCCCAGGGCATCAAGACCTACGTCGTTCAGCCATTTGTGGTGCCCACGGGTTCTATGGATCCGACGATTCAGATAGGCGACAGGTTCCTTGCCGAGAAGCTCTCGTATCGCTGGGGCGAGCCGGAACGCGGAGATGTCGTCGTGTTCGACGATCCCACCGGCAGTCACCCGCAACTCGTGAAGCGCGTTATCGGCCTTCCCGGCGAAGAGATCGACATACATGACGGCAACGTCTATATCGATGGCGAGATCCTCGAAGAGCCCTACCTGGTCGATGTCGTCACCGACCCGGGTACCGAGCCGCTCCCATTCGTCGTCCCGGCGGGTGAGGTCTGGCTCATGGGAGACAACCGGCCCAACAGCGGAGACAGCAGGTTCATCGGCGCACAGCCGATAACTGCGATCCAGGGACGTGCGTTCGGGATCTACTGGCCGATCTCGCACATCGAGGGCCTGTAAGCGGCAATCACGGTTCACGCGCGCCAGGTTGCCTCGGCGTTGCGCGATGGTCTATACTCCCCACTCGTGTCGTAACAGCCCGGCAAGCCCGTTAAGGAATCATAGATGAACACGATTCGTGCTATCGAGCAGCAGCAGATCCGTGACGATCACCCCGAGTTCACAATCGGTGACAACGTCAAGGTTCACTACCGCGTCGTCGAGGGTACTCGCGAGCGCATCCAGGTCTTCCAGGGCACGGTCATCCGTCGCCATGGCGCCAGCAACCGCGAGACCTTCACGGTCCGCAAGGTCTCGTTCGGAGTTGGCGTAGAGCGTACGTTCCCCGTGCACTCGCCCAAGATCCAGAAGATCGAGATCGCCGGTCGCGGCAAGGTCCGGCGTGCCAAGCTCTACTTCCTGCGCGACAAGGTCGGCAAGGCCGCCCGTCTCAAAGAGCGCGCGCACTAGGCTCCGCGAGTTGCGAGGCGATCTTCCAGCCTGCATCTGCGTACGTCCCCGACACCGCCCCCGTAGCGGCGTGCCCCCGATTCAGGGTCAGCACACACGCCCGGGTAAGGCGGTGTCGGTTGCGTTGTGCCGCTGTCAGCCCTATCGATTGGTCGCGCTATACTGGCCGTCGTAGGTACCCCGCAATACCGATAGGGACCCGCATGCTCCAACCCAGTGTGGCCCAGTGCAAGGCGCTTCTGGGCGCGGCGACTCCACGCCAGCTGCCGGGCCTCATCGAGCGCTTCTCCGCCGACTCGCGCGCCGGAGTCGTCGAGGCGGT
>JBGSMX010000035.1:0-4134 GCA_041739935.1 Coriobacteriia bacterium
GCCTGCTCCGCTGTCGCAGCCTGCGCCTCGCCCTCACCTTCGCCCGGTTCCGGCGGTGCCTGCTCGCCAAAGACCTGCAGGAGCGCGGTCTCCAGGTCGGGCGCCATCTCGACCTTGTCGGCGTAGACGACGAGCACCCGCGTGAGCTGCGGGATCGCCGCCTGCTCGGCTTGCAGGTACAGAGGTTGGATGTAGACGATCGAGTCTTCAAGCGGGATCACAAGCATATTGCCGAAGAGCACCTGGCTCCCGCGTTGGCTCCACAGCGTGAGCTGCGGTGATATGGTCTCGTCCTGGTTGATACGCGCGCTCACCTGCTCCGGCCCCAAGATGACCTTTTGCTTGGGGAACTGGTAGACGACCTGTCGGCCGTAGGACTCGGGATCCGAGTTGGCCGACATCCATCCGATCATGTTGTCGCGGTTTCGCGGTGTGAAGGGGATGATCATCTGGAAGTCCTCGGAGGTCTCCCCGGGAAGGCGCATGAGCACGTAGTAGGGCTCCATCGCCCCTTGCTCGGTGTTCTGACCCGGCAGCCACCACGCATCTTCTTTGTTGTAGAACGCACGGGCGTCAGTCATGTGGTAGTTCTTGTAGGCCTCGGCCTGAATGGTGAACAGCCCCTCCGGATAGCGGAAGTGCGCGGCGATCTCGTCGGGAATCTCATCGCCGTCCACGATCAGCTCCGGGAAGATCTCGTCCCAGGCCCGGATGATGGGATCTTCCTGGTCGAACGCGTATATCCGGGTCGTGCCATCGTAGGCGTCAACGGTGACCTTCACCGCGTTGCGCACGTAGCTCGCACCAAAGAACTGCTGCGAGTACGGGTAGCTGTCCGACCACGTGTACCCGTCAATGACCCACACGATGCGCCCGTCGACGATCACCGGGTAGGGATCGGAGTCCTGCCACAGCCACGGCGCGAGCTTCTCTATGCGCGTCGAGACGTCCCGGTCGAACAGCACCCGGCTCTCCGGTGTGATGTAGTTGCTGAACAGGATCTGCGATGACCCGAAGCGCAGCGCGAACGCGATGCGGCGGGCGAGGCCTCCCACCTCTACCCCGGCGTCACCCTCGTAGCTCGTGTACTCGTTCTGATCGCCTACCGGGTAGTCGAATTCCTGATTGCCTTCCGACGTACCCACGACAACGTAGTCGGTGGTTGCTTCGCCAAAGTAGATGGCCGGTTGCGTGAGCTCGATGCCGGCCGTCGACTCCGGCGGGATGTTCTTGACGATGAAGTCCGGCAGCCCTCGCGTGTCCGACTCGTTCACCGGGCTCATGGCAAGCCCGTAGCCGTGCGTGTAGACCAGATGCTCGTTCACCCAGTTGCGCGCCTGTTCGTCGAGCTTGCTTGTGTCGAGCTCGCGCACCGAGATAAGCACCTGCCGCGTGTTGCCCTCTATCTCGTAGCGGTCAACATCGACATCGAGGAAGTCGTAATACGAGCGGATGATCTGCAGCTGACGGTAGGACTGCGTGACGATCGAGGGGTCCCACAGGCGGACGTTCTCGAGCGTGTCGCGGTTGTCGATGACGTCTTGAGCTGTCAAGTCCTCGTTCGCCGGGAACTGCCGCGTCTCGATCTGATCGAGCCCGAACGCCTTGCGCGTGAATGCGATATTGCGTTCGATGAAGGGCGTCTCGGCAGATACTTCGTTGGGAACGACCTTGAACTGCTGCACGAGCGCGGGGTAGATCGTACCCACAAGCAGCGAGGCGCCGATCCACACGCCCAGCGCGATGATGGGCAGCCTCCAGCCGGCGAACCGCAGGTTCACGATCAGCACGACCGCGGAAAGCGCGGCGATTACGATGAGTATCCGCAGCGCCGGGAGCTGAGCGTAGACATCCGTGTACGATGCGCCGGTCACCTGGCCTCTGGGTGAGAAGTTCAGCTCGTAGATGCGCAGGTAGTAGTCGAACGCTTTGCTCGCAACGAGGAGCCCGAGCAACACCGAAAGGTGCGCCTTCACGTGCGGGGCAAAGCCCTTGAAGCGCGCCCACGGCTGGATCGCGCCGTCGACCACGTGCACGAGCGCGGTCGCGAGCGTCGTGAATACGAGCACGGTCGGCAGCCAATCGGCGATCAGCCGCAGCGCCGGCAGGGTGAACACGTAGTAGCCGATGTCTCGGCCGAACTGCGGGTCTACATCACCGAAGGTCACGCTCGTGAGAGCCAGTCGGAACGTTTCCCAGTGCTCGGCCATGCTGGCGCCCACGATGAGCGCTATCGCGATCGAGCCCCACAAGACGATGCGGTCCAACACCGGGCCGGCCTTGGCGCGCACGTTGATGATGGTCTCTTCGATCTGCGGCGGGAGATCGCCGACAGATGTCAGAACCGTGCGGGGAGCCATGCGCCGCGCGATTGCCATGTTCACGTAGAACAGCAGAAACGTGAGCAGGCCGAATGCGGCGAACGTGATCGCTTCGCTCGTGAGCGTCTTGACGAACACGGCCTGCTGACCCAGGTCCGCGAACCACAGATAGTCCGTGTAAAACGTCGACACCCACGCGAGCAGCGGCAGTCCCACTACTACAAGGACTGCCACCACCGCAAAGATACGACCCGGGGTCCTGGACTGAGGCATGATTCTCCTTCCGCGGCATGCGCGGTGATCGCTAACACATCAGAGTAGTTCCTACCCGCACGCGGGCAGCTCACATGTAATCTTCAATCTCGATGTTGAGATCGCCGGGGTCCAGACACCGGCTCACGGCTACGTCCTCGACTCCAAGATCGACGACTTCGGGCGTGATGATGCGCCCCTCGCTGTCCGTGATGATCTTCACGTGCGGCTTGAGGGGATCGACGTCGCTGGGTCTGATCACGATGCCGGCCCGACCGTCTTTGAGCTGAACGACCGTGCGCGGCGGGTAGACGCCCATCATGGTCACGAACAGCCGCGTGAGGGCCGGATCGAGCGCGCTGCCGGAGCTCTGTACCAGGTTCGACATCGCCTCATCCTGGATGCGCGCTGCACTGTAGGAGCGTCGCGACGTCATGGCGTCGTACGCATCCGCAATTGCTACGATCCTGCTTGCAAGGTGCTGCTGGGTCCGTGGGACGCGCGCCGGGTAGCCGGAGCCGTCGTAGCGCATGTGGTGCTCGAGGATGATCACGATCGCAGACTTGTCCAGTCCGGGAATCAGTGCCGCCTGCTCTGCGCCGCGTACCGGGTGCTGGCGGACGCGGGACCACTCCTCGGCAGTAAGTGCCCCGGGCTTGTTCAGAATGTCCAGGTCGATGGTGAGCTTGCCGATGTCGTGGAGCAGCGCACCCACCCCGAGCGACGACAAGAAGCGGTACTCGTTCGTGACGCTCGAGGCGAGGGCAAGCGAGAGAATCGCGACGTTCGCGCTGTGGTAGAAGGTGTACTCGTCGTAGCCTTTCAGACCCGAGAGTTCGAGCATCGCGAAACGGTTCGACAGCACGTTATCCACCAGGCTGCGGGCCACGCCTTTGACGCGACTCGCACTGATGGCCTCGTTGCGGTGGATGAGCGTGTCGATCTCGCGCATGAGGTCGAGCGCGCTGTCGTAGGTCTCGCGCGCAGCGGCTTCAAGATCTTCCGGGATCTCGGGCTTCTCGAAGACCTTGACCTCGCTCACGGTCACATGAGGCAGCGTGGCCTCGGAGACCATGCGCGCCAGGCCCCCGGCGTTCTCGATCTCGAGCGGGTCCGAGGATAACACCGCGATCGCCCGAGCGAGCTCACCGCGCGTAATCCCACGCAGGAACGTCAGACTCCCCGCCCCGATCGAAGTCATCTCGCGAATGAGCTGGTCGAATAGAGTGCTTTCCTCGGCAAGTAGGCGATCGCCAAAGAGCAGCTCGCCTTCGAAGAACGCGAACTCGACGTCGCTGCCCTCTTCGTGGAAGCGCGTGATCGATTCGAGAAGCTGCTGGACGCCGTCGGCGGTCGCGGGGTGCTCCATGGGGTAGAAGCGGGCAGTGCGGCGGACCGCATACAGGCGCGTCAGTAGTTCCCTCACGCGCTCGAGCTGCTTGGCCGAGAAACCGCCGCCGGGTCCCTGGCGATCGTATCCGTCACCCAACGCTCTCACCGCCTTGCGGGGCATTGAGCACCGCGATCGCGTGCTCGGCTGCGGCACGGAGCTCGCGCACGC
>JBGSMX010000044.1:0-4026 GCA_041739935.1 Coriobacteriia bacterium
CCTGCGCCGCAACCCCGCCGCTCGTGGCGGCCCGATCTGCGATCGCCGTCACGCGGATCGAGGCTCCGTCAAAGCCCAGGATTTCCTCGGCGGGTACGGTCTGGTGTCCCACCGCGACATTCGCGGTCAGCCCTCCGCTTACCTTGAGCGAGCGCACGGTGCCGTCCTTGGCGAACGTGACGTTTGCGACCTGGCCCATTTCGCGACCCTTGTTAGTTTTCACGTCCTGAAACGCCCAGATGATGGTCTGTTCCCAATCGATGCCCAGCCGCTTGGCGGCCGCAGTGCCACTGCAGGCCTTCGCGTCCGAGAGCGCGAGCTGCTCCTCGTCGAGTTCGAGGCAGTCCCACGCGAGGTAGCGCGGCGGACGTTCGATCATGTAGGCAACCGGACGCAGGCGCATCTCGATGCCCACGACGCGCTGCTCCGTGGGATGGAACAGCACGTGCGTCACCCAGCCGATCGTCTTGCCTTTGTGGCTCACCACGGGTACGCCCGTAAGCGATGCTACCGAGGGCATCTGACAGATGCCTCCTTCCACCCAACGCAACAAAACGGGTCGGTCCGCATCACGGACCGACCCGGCTGTGACACTTGTACTGTTAGGAGTTTACACCTCGGGCACGACGTCAGCGTCGGCGTCGGCCTTCTTCACGCGTGCTGCGACCGAGTCGAGTGTCTCCTGCGCCTTGGTCTCGGCGGTCTCGATGCCGGACTTCGTCGCGCTGGCGGCCTTGCCCACGGCTTCCTTGGCAGCAGGAACGGTCTCGGCGACCTGATCCTTGAGGCGATTGCGAGCCACGTCGATCTTCTCTTTGAGCTCGTCGGCTTTCTGGGTCGCCGTCTCTTTGCCCGTCGCGTAAACCTCGGTCACCTTCGCTGTGCCGGTCTCGTAGATCTCGCTTGCCTTGGTCACGCCGGTCTCGTAGAGCTCCTTGCCCTCGGACCAGTACTTCTCGGCAGCGTCGGCGATGATCTCACGGTTCTCCTTGCCCGAACGCGGCGAGAACAACAGCCCGAGGACGGCCCCGACGAGCCCACCAAGGAGAAACGCGCCAAGCACGCCGCCACCACGCCTGTAGTCATACATTGTCGTGCACCTCCGTCAGTACGAAACGGTCAACTTCTTTGTGGAACCGGCAGTGTCGCGCGCTGCCACGTATCTAGGTATGTACCCGAAACCAACGCTCACGCACGACGCGACAACGCTGCGCGTACCAATCTTTCTACCACATCCTGGAATGTCATTCCTGCTGCTTCGGCCGCCATAGGCAGCAGCGAGGTCTCTGTCATACCGGGCGACGTATTGCATTCGAGCACGTAGGGCTGCCCGTCGCTGGCCAGCACCATGTCGACTCGCGAGACATCTCGACCGCCGAGAAGCGCATGCACCTGCGCCGCCACGCCTACGATGCGCTCGAGCGTCGCGTCGTCCACACGCGCCGGCACGTAGTAGTCGGTCTCGCCGCGCGTATACATCGCGTCGAAGTCGAACAGCCCGCTCTTGGCTTCGATCTCGACCGGCGGAAGCACCACGGGTCCGTCGGCACCGTCGAGCACCGAGACGGCCAGCTCGCATCCGTCGATCCACTTCTCCACCAGCGCCGCATCGCCGTAGCTCAGCGCGTTGAGCAGGGCCTCGGCCAGGCCGTCCGCGGACTCCACCTTTGCAAGCCCCAGTGCCGAACCCTGCTTCGACGGCTTCACCGCCACCGGGAAACCGCCCACCTGGTCGGGTACGAGATCGAGCGCGGTCGCTGCGCCCATCTCCTTGAACGCGTCGGCCGTGAGCGTGATCCACGCAGGCGTAGGGATGCCCGCCTCGACGAACCTATACTTCGCGACCGATTTGTCCCACGCGAGCGTCGACGCGATGACCCCCGGCCCCGTGTACGGTATGCCGAGGAACTCGAGCAGCTCCTGTATCGTGCCGTCCTCGCCGTACTTGCCGTGCAGTGCGATGTAGGCGCAGTCGGGGTGCTCGCGGCGCAGCGTCTCCACCAGCTCGGGCGTCACGTCCAGCGCGAGCACCTTGTGGCCGAGCGCGGTCAGGGCATCGGCCACGCGCTTGCCACTCGAAAGCGAGACTTCACGTTCGAGCGAACTTCCGCCCATGAGGACGGCGACTTTCTCCTTGCTCATGCGACCCCCTCCCGTACCGGCAGCGCGCCCGCTGCAATGAACGCGCGGTAGAGCTCGAGACGGTCCTCCAGGACTTCGGCCAGCCGGACTATCCCCTCACGGATGGCGTCCACGTCAGCGTAGCAGAAGGCCAGGCGCATGCAGTTGCGTCCGCGCCCGTCGGGGAAGAATCCGTCGCCGGGAACGTAGGTCACCCCGCGCTCGACCGCCTCGGCAAGCATGACCTTCGTGTCGACGAACGGCGGCAGCTCGACCCACACGAAGAAGCCGCCCTCCGGGTGCGTCCAGCTCGCCTCGGCCGGGAAATGCTCCTCGATCGCCTCGAGCATCGCGTCGCGGCGCTCCGAGTACGTGCGCGTAAGGGCCTGGAGCGTGCGGCGCCAGCGGGTGTCGCGGAAGTAGTGCTCCGCCGTGACCTGCGCGAACGCCGAGCCACACAGATCGGCGCCTTGCTTGACCAGCAGGATCTTGGCGCGGATCGGAGCGGGGGCCGTGACCCAGCCGAGCCGTAGGCCCGGCGCGAATATCTTGGAGAAGGTGCCCAGGTAGATGACCTCGTCGTCGAGCGCACGCAGCGGCTTGAGGTGCCCGCCCTCGAAGCGCAGCCGCCCGTAGGGATCGTCCTCGACCACGGGGATGTCGTACTCGCGGGCGAGTTCGAGCAGCCTGCGCCGGCGTCCGGCCGACATGGTCACGCCACCGGGATTCTGGAAGTTCGGGATCGTGTAGATGAACTTGGCCCCTTGCGGACCCAGCTCGCGCAGCGTCTCTTCGAGCAGGTCCATGCGCATTCCCTGGTCGTCCATGGGGATGCAGCGGATATCGGGCTGGTAGGCGGAAAACGCCTGCAGCGCGCCCACGTAGGTCGGCCCCTCGGCGATGATCACGTCGCCCGGGTCGATGAACGCCTTGGCGAGCAGGTCGAGCGCCTGCTGAGCGCCGGCGGTGACGATGATGTCGTCGGGCATGAGCCGCACGCCCGTCTCGGCCATGAGCTCCGCGATGATCGTGCGCAACTGGATGCGGCCCTCGCTCGAACCGTACTGGAGCGCGGCGGCACCCTCGTTCATGATGGCGTCGTAGGCTGCCTGCGCGGCGAGCTCTGCGGGCACCTTGCGCACGTCGGGCATGCCCCCCGAGAAGCTGATCATGTCGGGACGGCTCGCTGCCGCGAACAAGTCGCGCACCGCGCTCGACTTCACGTTGCGCAGCCGTTTCGCGTACCTGCC
This sequence comes from Coriobacteriia bacterium, assembly GCA_041739935.1. GTDB lineage: Bacteria > Actinomycetota > Coriobacteriia > Anaerosomatales > JAGXFU01 > JBGSMX01. The sequence continues at coordinate 3,372 of JBGSMX010000044.1, forward strand.
GTTCCACCGGTCGAACACCACCCGTGCGGTACCCATCGCTCTCGCTCCCGTCTGCAGCGGAAGCCCACACTTCCGCGGCGGCGTCGGAGAAACAAAACGACCCCTGTCGCCGATAGGGCGAGGGGTCAGTCGCGGTACCACCTATCTTCGCTCTGCGCTGCGCGTACGTGCCGCCCGCTTCGAGCCTCTTGTGCCGGGATACCGGTCCGGCACCGATCCGCTTCCGGCTGCGCCATTACGCGTTGCCCTGGCGGAAGGACCTGCCTAGGGGTGGCCGGGCGCATGATGCCCTCTTCCCTCACGTCCTTCGGTGTTGCTATGCAGCCCCCGCTACCTGTGCGAGGTGTGCCGAGAAGGTTAGCACTGGCGGCGTGAGCGGGTCAAACGGGGGTCATGGGGCAGCTTCGATACGGATCGCGAGACGTGCGCTCGGACCGTGTCTTTTCCTCTCTTTTCCTGTCCCGTGCTATCCTTGCCTTATGGATGAGCTGTGGGACATAGCACGGGTCGCTACATATCTGGGCGTGAGCGAGCGCACCGTCTACACACACGTGCGTTCAGGCGAGCTGCCCGCAATCAAGGTCGGCCGCTTGTGGCGAGTGCGCGAGAGCGACCTGCGCGACTGGCTCGGCGAGCCCGCCGCGGCGTCCGTCCC
>JBGSMX010000052.1:0-12931 GCA_041739935.1 Coriobacteriia bacterium
CGCGAGCGTCACACACGCTACCTGGCGCTGCATGGCTCGCACGACGCCGTGTTCGCGGTCGTGATCGGGCCCGCGCACGAACCGGCAGGTTGGGTTGGCTACTGGCAAAGCGACTGGCAAGGCCAGGCAGTGTGGGAGACCGGCTGGCACGTGCTTCCGGAGTTCCAGGGACAAGGCGTCGCCACAACCGCTGCTGCGCTGGTCCTCGACCGGGCGCGCGCGACCGGGACGCACCGGCTCGTGCATGCGTTCCCCTCTGTCGACAACGCGGCATCGAACGCGGTGTGCCGCAAACTGGGTTTCGAGCTGCTGGGTGAGGTGGAGATCGAATACCCGCCGGGCAGACCCATGCGCGCGAACAACTGGCGACTCGATCTTTCCGGGACGACCACGGCCACGACCCCCGAGGCGAGGTGAGAAAACGTGTGCAGGAACATCAGGGTGCTGTACAACTTCGAGCCGCTTGCGACCGAGGCGGAAATCCACGATGCCGCTCTCCAATTCGTGCGCAAGATCAGCGGGTTCACGGCGCCCTCCTCGGCGAATGTGGCTGTTTTCGATGAAGCAGTCGCCGAGATAGAACGCACCTCATCGGCGCTGCTTGCGTCGCTGGTGACGACCGCGTCGCCCAAGAATCGCGAGGTCGAGGCGGCGAAGGCTCATGCGAGGGCGGTTCGCAGGTTCGGCGACCGGGCGGGTACGTAACGCCCGGGGACGGACCGGCACAAGGAGGGGCGAATGCGTGAGGCCGACGTCAACGAGACCCTCGAGGAGCGCATCCGGAGAGTCACGAGCGAGCCCATCGAGATAGTCGAGTACGACCCGGAGTGGCCCCGGGCATTCGAGCGCGAGAAGGAGCACCTGCTCGAGTGTCTGCCGGACGGGATCGTAGTACGGATCGAGCACTTCGGCAGCACGGCCGTGCCGGGACTCGCCGCCAAGCCGGTTGTGGACATCCTCGTCGAGGTCACCGACCTGGCCACGGTCCGCGAACAGGTGGTTCCGATCCTTGAGTACCAGAGGTACGAGTACTTCTGGCGACCGACCATCGGCGACGCCGGGCCGCCATTCTACGCCTGGTTCATCCGACGCGATCCGTTCACCGGCGTCCGCACCCATCACATCCACATGGTCGAGGGCGGCTTCGCCGAGCACTGGGAGCGACTGCGCTTCCGCGATTACCTGCGGGAACACCCTGATGCCGCACGCGAATACGCGGAACTCAAACGTCGGCTGGCCTCCGACTTCCCCTCCGACCGCGCGCGCTACACCGCGGCCAAGGCCGACTTCATCGACTCGGTGATGGCGCGAATCGCGTAGCAGCGCCTCCTTGTGCACGAAGGGCGCCTCAGCGGGTAGAGAGTACATGTGATTCGCGCGCAGCCTTGGGGGGCCGCGCAAAGGGGAGGGGTCATCATGAACATGTCCGGACGCTGGGTGCGCTCCGCGTACTCCCGCACACTCTCGATTCTGTGCGTTCTCGCATTGCTCGCTGCGATGCTGCCCGCCGGAGCGGCGTTCGCACTACGCGAGGGCGAGACCACGATCGACCCGCGTGACACCGATGACGACGGCGTGACCGACACCTGGGTCATCGACTGGGATGGCGACGGCAGCTACGACGAGGTCTGGCGCGATACGAACGGTGACGGAACCGTGGACTCCGTCGAGTGGGTCGCAAGCGACGACACGCGTTCTCCTCGTGGCAAGCCGGGGAAGACCGGTGTCACCACGGTGCCGATCGACAACGGCGGCCGCGCTACCAGCGCAGACCTTGATGGCGACGGCGAGACCGACGAGTTCTGGTGGGACGAGAACGGCGATGGCGTAATCGAAGACGTGGACATCGAGCACACCGAGTCCAAGGTCATCGACAACACGAAATCCACCCGCTTCCGCGGCGTGTTCGTTGGCGTGAAGAACGGGCTCAATTTCCCGGAGAAGGATGTCGACGACATCACCGGTGCGCTGGAGCAGTATCCGGCCTCGTGGGACTCCGCCGACATGGCGCAGCTCACCGGAGACGCTGCGACTCCTGCAGCGATACAGGCTGCGATCAACGCCGCCAAGGCCGACTCCAAACCCGGTGATGAGTTCATCTTCTACTTCTCCGGACACGGGGGCGGCTACGACAAGGACAGCGGTTACTCCGGAGGCATCATCGATGGCGACGGCGACGAAACCGCGATTCCCATCCCCGAACGCGAGTTCGAAGCGGATGGAAGCAAGATAACGACGCCTCCCGCCGGAATCATACGCGGACGAGTCTGGGACACGAACGGGGACGGCACGGGCGACATGGGCGTCACCAAGGATTCGGCCGGCAATGTCACCGTGCGGAAGTTCAATCCGGGGCCGCCGACCACGTGGGGCGAGGTAGTGGGCACTGACACCAACGGCGACGGTATCGTCGATGCTGCCGACGGGGGCGTGGACGTGAACGGCGATGGCGACAAGGACGACACGGTCTACGTGGACGACACCCTGCTTGTGGCCGGGCGCGCGAAGGTGAGTGACGACCAGCTCACCACGTGGTTGTCCGGCTTCCCGGAGTCGTGCACGATCGTGGTGATTCTCGACAGCTGCTTCTCCGGCAGTTTCATCCCGGATCTTCAGCGGGTCACCGACAGCGCCGGCAAGCCGTTGCGACCGGGACACCTCGAATGCATTGCTGCAGCACCCGCCGACGACGGAGCGTGGGAAGAGCCTATCTCCAACGGAGTACTCACGCATGCGATCGTGAACGCGCTCAAGCCGGTAGACGAGGGACCGGGTCCCGGCGAGCACACCACGACGGTGGGAGACCTGGCCGGCAATTCCGACGACATCACCACCACCCGTGAGCTGTTCGCGTTCGCCGGCCCGCAGGCCACCACGTTCCATCTTGGAGATACCGACGGCGATGGAATCGCCGACGAAGACCGCGTCGAGCACACGTACGCGACCATGGATTTCGAGATCGAAGGCAGCGGCATGCTACCGGAGTCGGAGACGCTGCACATCCAGACCGACCCGGACGGCGACGGGCCCGAGAACTTCGACACCACTCCCCCCGTCGAGAGCTTCTTCGACGTGTGGTTCGACCCGGGCTACGGCAACTACGGTACGCCGCGATTCATCCAGACCTTCGGTGGCGACACTCCTCTGTCGTTCACCTCGTCGCTTCCCGGCTTCGGGGCGGTGTCCGACGGTCCGTTCTGGCCCGGAGACCCGTCAGTCGGCGGCAAGTGCTACCAGATGCAGGTTCGCGAAGTACCGTGGCCCTACGCACCGGAAGCACCCCCGGGCATGACGTATGCGAGCGCGTGCTACAACGTCGAGATGTGGAGCGTGCTGACCTCGCCCGCTCTCGATGAAGACGACCACTCGTCGGCTACTCTGGCACTGGCTCCGGTTGAAGCCGGCTGGCCCTCGATGACCACCGGTACGATCCAGCTCGGCGAATGGACTCCGCCGGGCGCACCAGGAGTCATGCCCCTTGCCTACGACGACGACCTGGAAGCATGGGTCCCGGTGCCGGACTACATCTACGACCCGATGTCCCGACGAGTGCCTTTCGAGTTCAATCACTTCTCCCTCTACGCGCTGTTCTACGTAGGCCCGCCGAGAATGCCCGTCCCCACGATTCTGCCGCCCACACATCTCACGGCCCTGCGCTCGCAGGCCGACTGCCAGCTACTCTGGGTCAACCCGACCGACCACAAGTTCGAACTCACCCGGATCTTCCGCTCCGAGACGGGCAACGCGTCCGGTCCGACCGGCGGAATGGGGCAGACGCAGATCTACGAAGGTGACGGATGGACGCATCTGGACCAGGACCCGGGCGCCTCGACCCTGTACTACACCGCATTCTCGCGCGACTACGACGGCGTGTGGACGGGCCCGGCGACCGCACTGCTCGACATGGCCACAACCTACACGGGGGTGGCCGGTGCAGACAGGTACCTCACGGCGGTCGAAGCTGCGGCCGAGTGCTATCCGGACGGCCTGACCAGGGCCGATTCCGAGGGCCATCTGAGCGTCGTAGTCGCCACGGGCGCGAACTGGCCCGACGCACTGGGTGGAGCGGCCCTCGCTGGCTCGGTACGCGGTCCGATTCTGCTCACTAAGCCCACCTCGCTACCTGCTGCGGTAGTCGAGGAGATCGAGCGCCTGGGTGCCGACCGCGTCTTCGTGCTCGGCGGCACTGCAGCGGTCTCCGAAGCGGTCGCGTCTGCGCTGGATGCGCTACCCGGCGTTACGTCCGTGGAACGCGTGGCAGGCTCCACCCGCTATGGAACCGCCGAGGCGATCGCCGAACGTGTCGCCGACCTCGAGGGCGAGTGGTTCTCGGGCCGGGTGTTCGTCGCTACCGGCTCGAACTTCCCCGATGCGCTCGCCGCCTCATCGATCGCAGCCGCCCGGGCGTGGCCGCTGTACCTGAGCGACCCGGCAGGGCTGCGGCAATCGACCAAGGACTCGATGGAGAACATAGGCATCACGGACTCCGTGATCCTGGGCGGCGAGGCGGTCGTTCCGGCGACAACCGAGAGCTACCTGGAATCCGTGCACGATAGCGTCGAGCGGCTGGCAGGCACGAACCGATACGCTACTGCGGTCGATGTCGCCGAGTTCGGCACCGGCACGCTCGGAATGCGCTGGACGGGCACCGGAATCTCAACCGGCACCAATTTCCCCGATGCGTTGTCGGGCGGAGTCCTCATCGGCAAGATGAACTCGGTGATGCTGCTGACGAACTCGACGGCGCTGAGCGCTGCCACTCACGACGTTCTCACAACCCATCGAGAGGATGTCTCGGGAGTCATCTACCTGGGAGGGACGGCCGCCATCAGCCAGACCGTGCGTGACGACATAGCCAACATACTCGACTAGCCGTCCTGTCACCGAGGAGGTCTCGTCGCGTCCGCCTGGGGTATCCTGACAGGCAGTGACCGCAAGAGAAAGGACGGCCAGGGTATGGGCGTCGACATGGTGTTCGCGCTGACCGGACCCGATCGGGTCGGCATCGTCGAGGAGGTCGCCAGCGTGCTGCTGGGCCTGGGCGGAAACGCCGGCACCAGCCGGATGGTTCGCCTTGGCGGTCAGTTCGCGATACTGATGCTGGTCACGTTACCCGAGGAGGACCCGGCGACCATCGAGAGGGCCTTCGAGCCGCTGACGTCGCGCGGTTACAAGATCACCGTGGGACCCGCTGGCGCGTCACCGCTGAGTATGGGCGCGGGTTGGCTCCCCTACCGTATCGAGGTCATCGGCGCCGATCACGAGGGCATCATCCACGAGATAGCACGCGGGTTGGCCCGCGTGGGCATCAACATCGAGTCGGCTGAGACTGGGACGCTGCCCTCTCCGGTGAGCGGAACTCCGCTTTTCACGATGACCGCGCTCGTCGCGGTGCCCGCGTCGCTGGACAAAGCGGAGTGGATAGCCGCCCTTGAAGAGGCCGCCGACCAGTCCAATGTCGACGTGCACGTATCTGTAGCTGACGCGCTGTAGGCAGGCGCGGAGAGGAGCACGGAAATGAGCATCACGCCAGGCTACCCGGGATCGGTGCCGCAACGACGCAACGACCCGGAATACGTGGCGTTTCTGGAGCAGCGCATCGCCGCTCTGGAGGCGAGGATGCCACGAACGAACCTGCTCAGCCCCAAGTTCTGGACGCGCGCATGGGCGGTCTACGGACATATGCTGGCCATCGGCGTGATGGTCTGGGCCGTCATGATGGCGTTCTACCTGGTGCTGGCACTCGTCATCGGCGGCGGGGCGCTTATGAGCACCTGGAGCTGAGCGCCAACCGCACGACTCCACCAGGTCGCAGCAGCGAAGGCGTGTTGGACAACACCGATCGCGCGCGTCCGGTTGGGCGCTTGCAGCGGTAGAATCACGGTACGGACCCGTTCGGCCGGACTCTGGGGGAATCTCGATGCTCTCATCGCTCGATATGACCAAGTCGCTCGACAAGGGGACTTACGATGCGACGCTCAAGGAGCTTCAACTCGAACTCGTAAGGGCGCAGCGCAAGATCGTCGAGAAGCGCATACCCGTACTCATCGTCTTCGAAGGAATGGACGCGGCCGGCAAGGGCGGGGCCATCAAGCGCATGACCGCGAAACTCGATCCGCGCGGATTCGAGGTGCATCCCATCGGGCCACCCGATGCGCACGAGTGCCGCTTCCACTACCTGCGAAGGTTCTGGGTGAGGGTCCCTTCGTACGGCAGGATCGGCGTCCTTGACCGTTCGTGGTACGGCCGGGTGCTCGTCGAACGCGTCGAGGCCCTATGCCCTAAGAAGGCCTGGCAGCGTGCTTACGAGGAGATCAACGAGTTCGAGCGCCAGCTCATCGATGATGACACGGTGCTACTGAAGTTCTGGCTGCACATCACCGAAGACGAGCAGCTCGCACGCTTCGAGGCCAGACAGAAGGACCCGTACAAGCGCTGGAAGATCACCAAAGACGACTGGCGCAATCGTGAGAAGTGGAACGACTACGTCGAGGCAGCCGAGGAGATGCTAGCCAGGACCTCCACGGCGGCCGCGCCGTGGACGGTCGTCCCCGCCAACGACAAGTACTACGCTCGCGTGCTCGTGCTGAAGGCGACACTTGCAGCTCTGAATGCGGCGATCGACCGCAAGGCGTTTGGCCACGCCGGCGAGGGCTGCACGACCGTGCCGTCCGGTGGAGCCCGGAGCCTGCTCGAGACCAAGGGCTGAGGAGGCAAGTCCGGATGGGTAAGAGTAAGGGCAAGTCCGAAGGCCCTGGACACAAGGGGTCGAAAGATCCCAAACCCAAGACCTGCAGCGGCTGTAAGAACTTCAAGCCGGGCAAGGGCGGCACCGGCCGCTGCGCGCGGCGCGACAAGAAGCGAGATGCCAAGGACAAGGCGTGCGGACACTACGACCCCCGATAGGGATGGAACAGAAATGCAGCTCTACTTCCTGCGGCACGGGACTGCGCTCTCGCGAGCCGAATGGAGCGCCAGCGACGCCTTGAGACCCCTTTCTCCCGCTGGCGCAGTGGTCGTTGACCGGGTCGCCGATCGGATAGCTGCCCTCGACCTGAATCTCGACGTGATCCTCACGAGCCCCTACGAGCGCGCGCTTCGCACCGCTACGATCGTGCACGAGCGGCTCGACAAGCGACCCTCGCTTGTCTCCGAACCGGGTCTCGAACCAGGCCGCTTCACGGCAGCGGCGCTGGCCGAGATGCTGGAGGGCCACGCCTCGGCGAACGCGGTCATGATCGTGGGGCACGAACCCTCGATGACGCAGGTTCTAGGCAGCGTCATCGGAGGCGGGGAGTTCGTGCTCAAGAAGAGCGGACTCGCAAGGGTCGACGTGCACTCGCTGCATCCGGTCCGGGGCACACTCAGGTGGTTCGCTCCGCCGCGGCTGCTCCTGTAATCACTCTCGCAGCTGTCGGTCACTCACCCGGCGGCAGCGCGCCGCTCAGCCGAAGCAGGGTGTCTTGCGCGTCCACGACGTCTTGACCCGGTGCCGCCACGACCCGTGAATACACGCCATCGGCGCTCATTACCCGTGCCTTGGTGTTGTCTCGCAGGTACAGGTCGATTGTCGACTTGAGCCGCGCGACCAACCGGGGATCGAAGACGGGACAGAGCACCTCGACGCGACGGTTCAGATTGCGGTACATGAGGTCAGCGCTGCCGATAAGGCACTCCGGGGACCCGGCATTGCCGAAGTAGTAGATGCGTGTGTGCTCCAGGAAGCGCCCGACGATGCTGCGCACGCGGATGCTTTCGCTCACCCCTGGGATACCCGGCTTCAGGCAGCAGATCCCTCGCACGAGCAGGTCGATCTCGACCCCGGCGCGGGCGGCGCCGTACAGCAAACGGATCATCCTGCGGTCGGTCAGTGCATTCGTCTTGAGAGCCATGTACGCAGGCCGGCCCGCCTTCGCGTGCTCGATCTCTCGCTCAATCCGCCCTTCGAGTCCCTCACGGATGCCACCCGGTGAGACCAAGATGGCCTCGTAGTCGTGGTCCTTCGCGTATCCGGTGATCGTATTGAAGAGCTCGGATGCATCGTCTGCGATCCGCTCGTCAACGGTAAGCAGGTCGAGATCCGTGTACTGCGAAGCGGTGGATGTATTGTAGTTCCCCGTGCCTGCATGCACATATCGACGGATCCGTCCTCCCTCACGGCGTACGATCAGCATCACTTTCGAGTGGATCTTCAGGCCGATGAGCCCGTACACCACATGCACGCCTTCCGACTCGAGCGCTCGTGCCCAGTCGATGTTGCTCTCCTCGTCGAAGCGCGCCTTGAGCTCGACAAGCGCGGTGACTTCCTTACCCTCGCGCGCGGCATCCAGCAGAGCCTCGACGATGCGCGAGTTGCGGCCGACCCGGTACAACGTCATCTTGATCGCCAGGACCTTCGGATCGCGGGCCGCAGCTTGAACGAGGCACAACACCGGATCGAACGACTCGAACGGACGGTGCAACAGCCAGTCCTGCTCGCGAATCAAACCGAAGTAGCCATCCTTGCCGGCCGAAACGAACGGCTCGGGTACCACTGGCACGAAGGGCTTGAACTTGAGGTCCGGCCTGTCGAGATCGTAGAGGCTCATGAGATCCGAGGACCCGAGCGGCGGTGACAGCACGACCACGTCAGCGGGGTCTACCTCGAGATTGCGCACGAGAATATGGCGCACTGACTCGGGCGCGTCGGGCGTCACCGTCACACGAACGACCGATCCGAACCGACGTCGCCTCACGCCCTGCTCGATAGTGAGCAGCAAGTCGTCGGCTTCGATCTCCTGGATGCCCACCTCCGCGTCCCGGGTGACCCTGAACGGATAGGCGCCTAGAATCTCCATACCCGGAAAGAGAACGTCCAGGTGCGCGGTGATCAGCTGCTCGAGCCAGACGAAGTGGCGCGCACGCTTCCTGAACACCTTGCGCACGAGTCCCTTCGTGCCTCCGGGAACACCAACCTCGACGAGCCGAGGAATCACGCGCGGGACCTTCACGCGCGCGAAGTGCTCCTCCCCATGCTCGCTTCTGAGCATGACCGCAAGGTTCAAGCTCAGGTTCGAGATGTGCGGAAACGGGCGACCCGGATCGAACGCCAACGGTGTCAGAACCGGGAAGACGTCGGCCTCAAAGTAGTCGTCGGCAGCGATTCGCTGCGCGGCATCGAGTTCGTCGTAGTCGAGCAGGTGAATGTCCGCAGCCGCGAGTTCGGCTTTGAGGGTCAGATACGCGACCCTAGTCCTCTCAAGAATGGGCACGGCACGTTCTCTCGCGGCCGCGAGCTGCTCTTGTGCGGTCATGCCGTCCGCCGAGAGCTCGCCTACGTGAGCTTCGACCATCTGACGCAAGCCCGCCATCCGCACCATGTAGAACTCGGCGAGATTCGAACCCAGAATGGCGAGGAACTTCGCCCGCTCGAGCACGGGGTTGGAGTGGTCCTCCGCTTCTTCGAGTACCCGTTCCTGGAACTTCAGCAGCTCGAGCTCGCGATTGAGATACAAGGATGGGTCATCCAAATCGACGGTAGTTGCGCCTTCCGTCGAAGTCTCCTCGGCAGCGGCTGGATCCACCTGGGACGAAACACCATCTGACTCTGTCACGCGTTCCACGCTCCCAACCTGAGGTTCGCCTTGCGTCGGCGGATGATGATGCATCCGCGCACTACCGAGTGTCCCACCTCGCGCGGCCCCGTAGGTTACATATGTGCTACACCGGTGTTGCCGACGCCTCGATGATGTCGACTCTGACGTTGAACACGCTCTCGAACAGATCCGCCTTGCGCTGCGCGCCAAGGACCTCGATGTCGAGGGGTACGCTCCCCGACACGCTCACGAAGACCCGGGCGGGAGTCCGCTGCACGTCGATGGCGGTCACCTTCTGTCCGCGAGATCGGTCGAGTCCATCGGCGATCTTAAGCAATGCGGCAAGCCGCGCGACCCGCTGACGCTCCGGCCTGGCGAGACCTTGCATCGCCTCGTGCTTCGCGCTGGGAAGCGCCCCGCGGTGATAGCGGGCGATCGAGGCGATCATGCGGGTCTCGCTGGTGCTGAAGCCCGGGAGCTCAGCGTAGGCGATCAGATGGTAACTGTGCCGGTGATGGCGCTCGTACGCGATGTGGTAGCCGACGTCGTGCAGAAGCGCCGCGGTCTCGAGCAGCGCACGGTCCTCTTCCGGGAGACCAAAGCTGTCTGCCATGGCGTCGAAGAACTGGAGCGACAGGCGGCAGACCTGCTCGGCGTGGGCGGCGTCCGCGTGACAACGGCGCGCGAACTCCCGCACCGCCTGCGTGCGATCGAAACCCCTGGACACGCCGTGCTCGCGCTCGATGGTATCGATCACGATCCCTTCGCGAATTCCCCGCGTGTTGACGACGATCTCGTTCGCACCGAGCGCGCGCATCGCCTCGTCGAGCACGACCACGCCCGCGACGATGATGTCGACACGGTTAGGGGGCATGCCCTTCATCGAGACGCGCTGCTCCGCAGTGCTCGTCGCAAGCTCTGCGCGCAGGTGCTTTATCTCTGCGCGCCTCATCTTGTAGCCGTAAAGGTTCGCGATGCCCGGGTCGCGCCGCGCGGCGATCAGAGCGCCGATCGTCGTCACCGTACCGCCCGACCCAACGAGCACCCCCACGGGGGCGCGGTCTTCGGCCAGCGTTCGTTTGAGCGCCCGGCGCACGTGCTTGCCAAGTCTCACGTAATCTTCGGGCGGCATGGGATCCGTGCAATGGTAGCGCTCCGACATGACGATCGCCCCGATGGGCATCGACGTGATGAACTCGATCTGGCGGTGAGTGGCCCGTACGATCTCCACCGATCCGCCGCCTATGTCGACAACGCCGCTTCTGCCTTCGAGCCCCGCCCCATCGGCGGCGCTCAGGAAGGCGAGGCGGCCCTCCTCTTGCTCGGAGATGACCTCGACGTCGAGTCCGGTCTCCGCACGGATGCGCGTTACGAACTCCTCGCCGTTGCGTGCGTCGCGCACCGCAGCGGTCGCCACTGCGCGAATGTGAGTGACCTCGTGCTGCTCGGCGATACGCAGCATACGTCCGAGCGCATCGATGGTCTCGGCCATCGCCTCTTCGGAGAGCTGACCCGACGCGCTCGCGCCCCGGCCAAGCCGCGTGTAGGCCTTCTCGTCGTCAAGCGTCTTGCGCGCTCCGCCCACCGGGACCTCGACGATCGTGCAGCGCACCGAGTTCGTGCCTATGTCGATGGCGGCAATCCTCACAGGTGCGCGCCTTCCGGTCGACCGTAAACTGCGAGTTCAGCGTTCGTATACCCGTCAACGCCTGTCACATCGCGCCCGAACCACGCGGGTGGCTCGAAAGCGTGTGCCTGCTCGACTGTTTCGAATTCGACTTCCACGGTCAGAAGGCCATCGAGCTCTCCCCTATACACGTCGAGCTCGAACACCAACCCTTTCACGGGGATGCGATAGCGGCGCTTCTCCAGCCGCCGTCCGGCCGTCGCAGGCCACAGCACGTCGAACTGCTCGCGGGTCAAGATAACCTCTCGCTCAACGCGCTCGAGCCCGCGTCCGGACTTCACGGTAAGCGTGCACTGCCCTCCCGCATCGCGAACGCGCACCTCACCAGCATCGCACGTGACAAGGTAGCCCTGCCGCAGATCGGCAACGGCAGCACCGTCCAGGTCCGGCGGTTCGCCGGAGACCAGGAACTTGCGCTCTATCTCGCTGCCGCTCGCACCCACCTGGAGCACCTACGCTCCCGTCGGCGCCTTGACGAACCCTGCCATGGAGCGCCAGATGCGCTGCTCGACATCGATGATGGCCAGGCCCTTCACCTTCTTGCGCAGCCGTTTCGTAGCCAGGTCAACGATCTCACGTGCTTCTGCCGGCTCGACGGGGCGCTCCAAAGCTCCCGCAACGAACTCGACGAGCCACGGCGCGGTCTCCCCGGGCGCGGTCGACGCCAGCGAGACCAGATACGCCGCGCCAGCGGGCCCGATGCCCCGCGTCGACTTCACTGCGGCGGCAAGACCAGCGCCCTTCTCGGCGTCGAGCAGGTCGGCCTTGGTCTCGATTCCCTGGGCGGCCAGATTGCGGCTCAGCTCGACCGCGACCCGCGCCACGGGCAGGTCTTTGATGCTCGTTGTGGTGCGGGCATCGGCAAATACCGTCCCGGTCAGCTGCTTGTCGGTCATCTTCCCCAGGCGACCGACGAACTCGGACAGCGTGAGCTTGCGTGCGGTCACCGAAGGCACCCACCCCTTGGACGCGCCGAACGCCCTGAGTGACGCAACGGGACCGCTCGCCGTGCCGAGACGGCCACGCTGGGCGAACGTCGTGTCTACGACGCACAAGGCGAGGTTCGGGTAGCCGAACTCCTTGAGCGGCTTCTTGGGCGGTTTGACTCCGATCTCGAGCAGCTTGTCAGCGACGGTGCGGACCTCTTCTTTGGTCGCCATGGCCCCTCCTCGGTCAGGTCGTGATCTGGGATACCCCAATACTACAGGAGCGCTCGCCGGCCTGGGCATTTGTATCATGCATATGACACGGGCGTTACCTGGGCATTCGCGCCTTCCCACACCCGCATGCTGCGCTACACTTGAGGTTGGCGCGTGCGCGCCGCGCAGACGAGAGGGGTGGGCACGGTGGCTAAGAGTGGCATCAGCGTCAGGCAGGCCGCCGATGATCTTGGGGTATCAGCCAAATGGGTCAGGCGGCACATCAGCGCCGGAACCATCACGCCGGGGCGCGCAGGAGGCAAGAGTAGCGGCCGATTCGCGCTGACCGCCGCCGAGCTTAAGACGTTGCGCACCAAACTCGCCGAGAAGCCCCGTTCCGGCGCGACTTCAGCCGACAGCACCGCTCTCGCACGCGTCACACAGCTCGAAGCCGACCGGGCGAACCTGCTCGCGCAAGTCGCGTGGGCCCGAGCCATTTCTCAGGAGCAGGCAAAGACGCTCGAGGTGGA
>JBGSMX010000098.1:0-1936 GCA_041739935.1 Coriobacteriia bacterium
CCGGTGATCACCTGGTTGCCGCCGGTCCCGTACGCGACCCCGTCGCGCACCTGCGAGGCGATGACCCACAGCGACTGTGCGATGCCCGAGACCGCAAGCGACGAGACGAGTAGCCGCTGGTGTCGGTGCGCCATCGACCAGCCCACGAGCGCTACCAGCGCGCACGCAAGCACGCTGACCAGCCCGCCCAACCGCCCGTGCACCCCGAACAGTCCCGACGCGATCCCGCCGGCGAACGATGCGACAAGCGTCCAGGCCAGCAGTGCTCCCAGCAGCGCCAGCGCCACACGACTTCGCCGATCGACGATCATCTCGGCAGCGGCAAGTCCCCCGCAGATCAGCGCCACCACCACGAGCGCGAGACGGGGTACCTGAAGCGGATCGCCGGCCTGTGGCAGGAAGACGAACGGGACGAATGCGAAGCTGACGATCGAGATGCTGGCCAGATACGGCGCGAGCTTCTCGCGTACTGCGGACAAACCCATGCTGTTGAGGGTAGCGACCCTGTCCCCGACGGGTCAATCCCGCCGGATCGAGAAGCGCATGCGCGGGCGCCGGGGGCACGCCGTGGGCGGCACGGTTCTTGCACCCGATCGGCCTGCGGACTTCGTTCGCGCGTGTACAAGGGCACAACCCGCTGCTAGAATGCTCGCCTGGGTATGTCGCCCACAGCAACTGCTCGCATCAGGAGGTCAATCTCGTGCGCCCAGCCCTCATGCTTCGACTCGCTGTCGCGTCCGTTGTGCTCGTCACCGGCTTGCTCGCAGGCGGGTGTTCGCTGCTGGGCGGCGACGAATCGTCCGACCTGGCCGATGTGAGCGACAGCATCGCGCTGTTCCACTTCAAGGTGCCGGCGGACTGGCAGACTACGGTGGAGTCGGGGCTCATCGCGATTTCGGCCGGCGAGGAGCCGCTCGATCCGGCGGAGGAGAAGCTCGACCGCTTCTGGATGCTCGTATACACGAGTGAGGAGCCTTCCGACACGCCCATCGCCCAGAACCTCAGCTACCTGGTCGAGCAGCGTGCGGAATTGCGCGAGTGGACCAACCTGCAGATGGAAGAACCCGTCGAGACGAAGGTCGGCGATCGCGACGCGGCCATGGTCTCGGCTACCGCCACGGACTTCAACGGCATCGACTTCGAGGCGCGTTACTACTTCGTGAGGACGAAATCCAACGAGGTCCTGATCGTCACGATGGCGCCCGCCGGAGAGTTCGACGAGTATGCCGAGGAAGTCGATGCGATCGTGGGCGAACGCTGGTTCTGGAGCAGCACCGCCGGATCGGCTGAGTCCTCAGAGACCGCGGACGAGTAGCCTTACTCCGAGAAGCGCGGCAACTGGCAGCGGCACGCCAGCGACTTGATGTCACACGGCATGCGCACGTGACTGATCTCCATACCTTCGGGGCGGTTGATCTTGATCGCCGGGGTCAGCAGGAGCACTCCCTCGATGCCGGCTTCGTCGAGCAGATCGATCGTCATCTGCACCCACCCGGGCGAGCACGCGACCAGCGCCACGGTGACTCCCAGCTCCCGATCCATCTTGGGAAGCTCCGTCAAATGCTGGATGGCGATCCCGTCGATCTGCTTGCCTACGTCTTCGGGCAGCTCCGAGTAGTGCGCCACAGGACGCACCCCGTAGCTGTGCGCGGGAAACACGACCTGCAGAGCCTGGAGCATCTGCGCAGATCCGACCTTGATGATCGGGTACTCATCGGACAGACCCAGAAACTCGGTCAGTGCCTTGAACAGGGAGTCTGCCTCGTATCCGGCACCGGGCCTGCCTACGCCGCCAATGAACGACATGTCCCGGCGGATCGTCTCTTCCTTGACGTTGAGTTCCTTGGCCAGATGCCGCGATGTGATGCGGCCGGTCTCACCACTCCTGAGTAGCTCACCCAGATAGCAGTGGTACAGGGAGAGGCGATAGACGGAT
>JBGSMX010000115.1:0-4160 GCA_041739935.1 Coriobacteriia bacterium
CGAACTGGCCGCCAAGCGCGACGACCCGCTCCCGCATTCCGCGGATGCCGTGCCCGGCCGGGGTGCCTTCCGGCGCAGTCCCGGTGCCGTTGTCCAGCGCCTCGATCGTGAGTCGGGACCGGTCCGTGCGAACGCTGACCCGTACCGAGTCGCCCCCGGAATGGCGCACGGAGTTCGTGAGAGCTTCTTGCACGATCCGATACGCCGAGACCGATGCGAATGCCGGCACGGTCTCCAGATCGGTTCCGTTCAAGTCGATGTCAACGGAGAAACCGGCGTCTCTGACGGGCTGGGCCAGCTCGTCGAGGGTCCGCAAGTCGGTCGCTGGCGCGAGAGGCAGGTCGCCTTCGCCAGTGCGCAATACGTCGAGCATCGAGCGCAGGTCCGTGAGCGCCTGTTTGCTCGTGGACCGCACGTTCTCCATCGATTCGCGGGCGCGCTGCGGCTCGGTGTCGAGCAGCGTGGTCGCGGCGCTCGCCTGCACCGCGACGATCGCCAGGCTGTGGGCGACGATATCGTGAACCTCGCGCGCGATCCTGATGCGCTCCTCGTCCACGCGCCTCAGCGCCTCTTCCTCGCGGGTGCGCTCGGCCTCGAGTGCGCGCTGCTCGACTTCTTCGATGTAGACGCGGCGGGACCGGGTCGTATCGCCGAGAAACGCGGCCGTCGCCAGAATCACGAACAGGCCCGTCGTCTGCACGACACCCTCGACGTTGGAAAAGACGAACGCGGGAACCGCGATGGAAAGTCCTGCGAGCAGCAGCACGATCAGTGTCGTTCGCCGTGTCGCCGAGTAGGCCGCCACTGAATACAGCGCGATCATGGGGCCCATGACGGTGAACGCGGTCGGAAACATGTTGTAGCCGTAGAAGACGGCAGCAGCCCCGCTCACCAGCAGCGCAAGCCACGGAATCTTGCGGCGCAGGGCGAGAGGCATGAAGACCGCGGCGGCGGCGACGTACGGCAGGATGCCGCGATCCATGGGTTCTGGCCCGGGGAAACGAATGAACGGCGGTCGCGTCGACTCGAAAAGCCAGATCTGCAGACACACCGCTGCCGTCAGCCCGACTGCGATGAGCAGATCGACGAGAAGTGGATCCAGATCGGCGAAGCGCCGCTTGAGGGCTTTGATGTCCATGACTACATCCTATCCCGCCGGTGCCGCACGCCGACAGATACAGCGGGCGTATCCGCTCGTGCTACTCCGGGAGTACGGCAGGCCATCCGGCCCGGGGCCGCGCTCGACGCGGCGGCATCGCCAGCGGTCTAGAGTCCCCAGGTGTAGCGTCTTGAGGCGCGCTGTGAGAAGGGCTGATCTCAGTCGTCGTCGATCGGAAACCGCACCTCAGTCAGATACTCCTCCGGGGGCACTTCATCGGGGTCGGACAAGTAGATCTCCTCTGGCGGACCGACTACGGCGTGGCCATTATCGGCGATCCAGCGGGCCAGTCCCTCATAGGTGGGTCCTATCGATTCGTAGGGGCCCATGTGCATGACCCACGCGACTGTTCGTTCGGGGACGTCCCGCACCCCGAGCCCGTGCTCGTCGGGTCCGCACGGGTCGACCGGGCCCGCGACCGGGGCCCAAAGCTCCCACTCCGCGTCTGTCTCCGGAAGCTCCGGTGGCGTGAGGTACACGGCCTGTGGGGGTCCGGCCGGAATCAACCCCTGCGCCGACACGTAACCGTACAGCCTGTCGAACCCCTCGGGAATCTGACCGTAGGCTCCTCGCATGGTCAGGAATGCCACCGTGACGGGCTCCGCGCGCTTGACCCCAGCTGCTGACATGACGAACCACCCCCTGTGGATGAATATGCTCCGATGGAGGGCGCATGGCAACGGGGGTGTGAGAAGCCCTCTGACACTATGGAACGATTGTTCCATAGTGTCAGAGGGTCGCCCAAAGGTGCTTGGCCCCGCGGACACGCGAAAGCCCCTGGCACGATCTCGCGCCAGGGGCCGCTCTGTAGGGCCTAAGAAACTCGCTCGGCCTTTTAGTAGTTCTCGGCCAGCAGCTCGAAGTAGGGCTGCGGGTGCTTGCAGGCGGGGCACAGCTCGGGCGCCTCGGGGCCCTCGTGCCAGTAGCCGCAGTTGCGGCACTTCCATCGAACTGGCTGGTCGCGCTTGAAGACATCGCCCGATTCGATGTTTGCGAGCAGCTTGCGGTAGCGCTCCTCGTGATGCTTCTCGACATCGGCGATCTTACGCCACGAGGTCGCGATTTCGGGGAAGCCCTCTTCGTCCGCGATGTCGGCGAACGCCGGGTACAAGTCGCTCCACTCCTCGAGTTCACCTTCGGCTGCAGACAGCAGGTTTTCCGGGGTGCGGCCAATCCGTCCTGCAGGGAATGTCGCCGTGATCTCCACGGGGCCGCCCTTCAGGTACTTGAAGAAGACCTTCGCGTGTTCCTTTTCGTTGTCGGCGGTCTCGGTGAACAAGGCGGAGATCTGCTCGTAGCCCTCCTTCTTGGCAGCGCTTGCGAAATACGTGTAGCGCATGCGCGCCTGCGATTCCCCTGCGAACGACTTCAGCAGATTCTGCTCGGTCTTCGTCCCTTTGATGTCCATGTGCCAGGTGCTCCTTTCGCCACGTCGGCTGGTTGTCTGTGGGTACAGTACCCGAACCGAGGGTGTTCCATACAGCGGCAGCCCGCCAGGCTCGCCTCGCGTGCCTTGCTCGCCCGGGCGCTAAGCTTGACACCCCGCGCTCGCACGCTGAACCTTACCGCACGACGATTGCCGAGGAGTAGACACGAGCCGCTGGGTAGCTATCGACTTCGAGACTGCCAGCCGCGAGCGCGCGAGCGCCTGCGCGCTGGGCGTCGCGGTGATCGAAGACTGCATCCTCGTCGAAGAGCGGGCCTGGCTCATCCAGCCGCCGGGCAACTACTTCGAGTTGGTCAACACCAGGATCCACGGTATCGATGAAGACCTGGTTGCGTGCGAGCCGGAGTTCGATGAGCTATGGCCTCAGATCGAGCCGTACCTGCGGGGGGCGACGCTGCTCGCTCACAATGCCAGCTTTGACATCGGGGTTCTGCGCGCGTCGCTGCAGCGCTACGAGCTTGAGGCTCCGCTGGTTCCGGGCTATCTGTGCACGGTCACCATGGCGCGCCGGGTATGGCCCCATCTGCCGAACCACAGGCTCGACAGCCTGTGCGGGCATTGCGGGATCGATCTGCTACACCACGACGCTGCTTCGGATGCATCTGCGTGCGCGCGTATCGCGCTGCGGTGCCGTCGGGAGAGCGGGGAGACCTCGCTCGATGCGCTCGCGACGCGACTGGGTCTGGTGCTGCGTCAGCTCTAGTCGTCGGAAGCGCCCTGTTCGTGCCCGGCCCTGCCGGCATTGTAGAGGCCCAACGTGAAGCGGTGGGGGCCCGGAGTACCGTACGGCACGAAGGCGACCCTGTCGCCGGGGTGGATGAGGTGGTCGAGTCCGTAGACCGTGTGGTTGCAGAACACGCCCTCTATCAATTCGTGTGGAAGACCCAGTTCATCGGCAAGCGCGCCGGACGTGATGCCGTCGGCAGGGATATCCATTTCAACGCTCGTGGGCAATCCGCGTTCCGTGCGTAGCGCTCCCAGCATGCCGAATATGCGTACCTGGATCGTCTGGTGCTCGTCCATCTCAGAGCTCCTCGCATTCGAGTATCAGTCGCACGACGGCGTGCGCTTGGTGGGCCGCGGCCACCATCACACGTGTGGCGAGCAGGGACTGACCGTCGCCGATGTCGCTCGACAGGTCGCCCACCACGTACAGGTTCCCCGCGAGATGTTCGCTCACGATCAGATTCGCCGAGTCGTATCCCGCAAGTCCCGAAACCGCGACCACCGCAACGTCGGGCAACTCGCGGGAGCACACGGTCGCGATCATCGCCTTGGCCTGCGCCGAGTCCACGGCCTCGACCACCACGTTCGCGTCGCCAACCGCCTCGACCAGATCTGCCGAGGAGACCTCGCGGTTGACCAGGCGCAAATCGGCGGCAGCGTCGATGCGAAGGAGCGTCTCGGCAAGCGCCTCGGTCTTGAGCCGGCCGATCTGGTCGGCGAAGAACAGCTGGCGGTTGAGGTTGTCTGGTGCGACACGGTCGAAATCAATCAGCGTCAGGCGTCGCACTCCCGAGCGCAGCAGCATCGCGGCGACGTTGCTGCCAAGGC
>JBGSMX010000121.1:0-5722 GCA_041739935.1 Coriobacteriia bacterium
GAGGAACCCTTCTGGCCCGCGGTGAACGGCTCCTCGGCTTCGATGGTGTCGGATTTCTGCAGCGCGCGAATCTCGGTGGCGATCCACTCGGCGGTGGCTGCGACGGTCGCGAGCACCGCGAGCACGTGTGCGTGGCGGTCGCGCGCGATGACCTGCGTGGATGCAGGATCGGGCGTGAGGCCGAGCTTCTCGCAGATGTAAGTCTCCACGAACGGATCGATGTTGGAGTAGCTGCCCACCGCGCCCGAGACCGCGCCCCACGCGCACGAGTACTGCCGCGTGGCGATCAGGCGACTCTCGGCGCGCTTGAGCGCCTGGGCCCACGTCGCCCACTTCATACCGAACGTCATGGGCTCGGCGTGGATGCCGTGGGTGCGTCCCACACACAGCGTCTCGCGGAACTCCTCGGCACGTCGCACGCAGATGCGGCCGAGCCGCCGGACGTCTTCGATGATGATGTCTTGCGCCTGCGTCATCTGGTAGCACAGCGCGGTGTCGCCCAGATCGCTCGACGTCATGCCGAAATGCACCCAACGGCTCGGTTTGGGTTCGCCCGGTGCGATGCCGACGTCGATGTGCTCGGCCATGTTCGTGAGGAACGCGATCACGTCATGGTTGGTCTCGCGCTCGATCTCGTCGATGCGCTCGACCTCGAACGCGGCGGTCGCGCGGATGTGTGCGGCCTCCTCGGCCGTGATGCCGGCCTGCCCGAGTTGCGCCTGCGCCTCGCAGGCGAGCACCTCGATCTCTTTCCAGATGTCGAACTTGTTCTCGAGGTCCCAGATGGCAGCCATCTCGGGACGGGAGTAGCGAGGGATCATAGGATACGCTCCTCGGCGATATCGGCTGACGTGCGCCCATTATCGCCGAGGAGCCGCATACGGTCACGCAACAGGCTCGCTGACCGCCCACCTATGGCGTCATAGCCTCGGCCACCAGCTCCATCACGGGCACGATGCGCAGTCCCAGGTCGTGAACCTCGTTGAGCTCCGTGATCTGCAGTCGGCAGTTCTCGCACGGGCACGCCAGCAGCGTCGCGCCGGTCGCCCGGATCTGCTTGACCTTCTCGGCGCCGGACTTGAGGCGCATGTCGTTGAACTCCTCCATCGCCACGATTCCACCGCCGCCGCCGCAACACCATTGCCTCTCGCGGTTAGGCGTCATGTCGACGAAGTCGCCCGCTATCGCGCGCACGATATCGCGCGGCTGCTCGAAGATCCCGCCGTTGCGGCCCAGCTGACACGGATCGTGGTAGGTAACGCGCTCGGCGATCGCGCCCGGGTCGACTTTGATGCTGCCGTCTTTGATGTAGTCGTCGATGACCTCGAGGATGTGCCGGACTTTGAACGGCATCTTTTCCTTGGCCCACGCCTCGTAGAACATCTCGGCGACGCGGTACGCATGACCGCACTCCGTGATGACGACTTCCTTGACGCCCAGACGCAGCGCCTCGTCCATGTAGCGCTTCGCGATCAGCCGCGCCTTTTCCGGATCGCCGAAGAAGAAGCCGTAGTTAGCCGACTCGAACATCGACAAAGTCCAGTTCGCGCCTGCGGCATCGAAGATGATGGCGGCCGGTTTGATCGAGTGCGACCCGGCCAACGCGACGTAGAGGATGTCCGCGCCCTGCTTGTCGACCGGAATCGGGATGTCGCGGCCGTTTTCCTCGCGCAGCTCGGCTTCGATGTCTTTGAACCCGTTCGAGATGATCTCGCCGAACATCTCCATGTTGTCGCCCTTGAAAAGCGCGGCGTCTGCAAGCTGGCCCAGGATCTCGTTACCACGACCGGCCGCAATGAGCAGCCCTTTAGCGGTAGCCGTGACCCACGCAGTGTCGATCGAGAACGGGCAGTAGTAGGTGCATCGGCGACAACCCGTGCACGCGTATGTGGCATCGTAGAGCTCGTCGAGCATGTTGTCGTCGGGATCGCGCGCCTCATAGAGCGCCGGCAGAAACTCGCCTGCCTTCGTGAAGTACTTGCGGTAGATCTCGCGGATCAGCTCGGCGCGTCTGGCCGGCAAGTACTTCATGTCGCCGGTGGCGACGTACTGGTGGCACGCGTCTTTGCATATGGCGCAACGAACGCAGATATCCATGTACTGCTTGAGCTGCCGGTTCATGCGCTTGTCGAGCACGCCTACGATGGTTTCGATTTGCTGCTTCTCCACGGCTAATCAGAGCTCCTCACGAGGTTGGTCGCGAAGGCGCCTACCGCGTGGGTCATCTTCGAGAACGGGAAGTAGATGAGAAACGCGTTGACGAAGACCATGTGCCAGTTCAGAGCCAGGCGCGTGCTAGAGTCCGCCAGCTCGGGCGGGAACGCCGGCCGAAACGCCATCAGGCTGGCGAACCAGGCCTGATACGTCGACGCGTGCAGATGGCCGACGAAGCGCAGATGGTCCCCCATGATGACGATGCCCAGCAGCAACGCGAGCAGCAGGTAGTCTTCGGGCGTCGAGAGCTTGCGGTACGAACCGTACGTACGCCGCGCGATCCAGTAGAGGACCGCGATCAGCATGACGATCCCGGCTGTGCCCCCCGTCCACGCGGCGAACTGATTCATGCCTTCCTCGCCGAGGATGGCCACCAGCGGATCGAATTCGTGCACGAGGCGGAGGTGACCCACAAACGCCGCGAGCGCTGCGAAGTGGAACGCGAACGCCGCGATCATGACGCCGGTCGCAATCGCAACCGACTGCGGCGCGAGGAACGTGTCTTTCAGGAGCTTGCCGAACCGGCCGACGCCGGTCTTGGGCTTGGGGAACAGTCCCAGCCGCACGGCCGACTTAGGCGTGCGCGACCACTCCCAGATGCGCCATGCCATGCCCAGCGTGAACACGGCCAGCGCAACATAGACCCCCAGGCCCGATGCGAGGTACGAGAACAAATCCATGGTTTCGTACCGCCTCTACTTGACGCGCTTGACCAGGAATACGAACTCGCTGCCGACCTTCTCGGCCTGGAGCACCTCATTGCCGGTGGACTTGGCCCATGCGGGTATGTCGGCCATGGAGCCGGCATCGGTCGCGACAGCGCGGATAACGCCGCCCACCGGGACGTTGTTGATCTCCTGACTGACTTTCACCATGGGCATCGGGCAGAGCAGGCCCTTGAGATCGAGCTCGAGATCCGGAGTGATGTCTGACATCGTGGTCCCCCTTCGTCTAATCCGTCTCGCCCACTGCGAAACGGTTGTTGCTCTGGTTTTGCTTGCTGATTGCTGCTATCTGGTTCTTGCGCTCTAGATGAAGAACTGAATCTGGGACTCCTGCGCTTCCATGAGCATGAAGCCCACGCCAACGGCCTCACTGCAGCCCTCGACGAAGCACTCCTGCGGGATCTCCATGACGTCCATGGACATCTGGCAGCCGTACATGCGCACGCCCAGCTGAACGGCCAGGTCGCGAAGCTGCGGAAGCGTCTGGACATTGTGAGCGCCCATCATCTTGCCGAACATCCAGCGACCCATCCCGCCAAAGCTGTACTTGCTCGGATTGGCCTTCTCGATACCACCGCCCTCGAACATCCCCATGCCGATCATTCTGCCGAAGAACGATTTCCCGTGTTTGGCATCCGCCTTCTTCAGCGCGCGGAGTCCCCAGAACGTGAAGAACATGACGACGTCGATGCCCATCGCAGCGGCGCCGGTGGCGATGATGAACGCTCCGAAGAGCCTGTCCATGTCACCGCTCATCACCACAAGCGTCATCTTCTTGGGCGGACTTTCCAGCGCGGCCACCTTTGCATTCAACTGGTCGAGCGCCGCTGTGACATCTGGTTCCATGCTGACCTGCCTCCTACCTCGTGGACTGCGCGTACAAGAACGCGAGACGTCTCGCGCTCATTCGGTCGATGTGTTCACTCCCGGGCCTTCAGGCGTTGAGCCGGACACGGCACGCTCGTCGATTGACTCCTGCATGACCTGGGTGATGAGGTCGAACGCCTGGATGAGCTTCTGGTTGGAGATCGAGTAGAAGATTCGGGTTCCCTCGCGGCGCGTGCGGACCACGCCGTGGGTGCGCATGATCGAGAGGTGTTGTGACAGATTCGCCTGCGGGATGCCGGTGCGCTCGACAAGTTGCCCGACGGAAAGCTCGTCGTCTCGGAGCGCGCCAAGTATCATCTGGCGCTTGTCGTTCGCGAGCGTCTTGCACAGCTCGGAGTGCATGCAGTAGAACTCTGCGTCCACGACTCGCCTCCGGCAAGGTCGGTCTAGTGGCGCGTTCACAGTCCTATTCTACATTCATATATTCGCATCCTCTAATGTTTTTGGACGTAACGCCGCAGCACGATGACCAAATGCGTCACTTGCTGGTGGGTATACGATGCTGCAGGGGGTTGGAGCATGACCGAAGCGGCGAGAATCCTGACGTGTGTGCCTGAAGAAACGCTCGAGTGGCTGCTGCAACCGGACAACCCGGCGGTGGCGGTGCTCACGCGTCGCACGTTGCTGCGCGAGGTCGACTCGCCGGCCACTGCGCGGCTATGGACAGCACGCAACGACTATGCGCCGATCGCGCGGATCCTCGACGCGCAGCTCGCGGACGGATCGTGGATCGCGCCCGGCCGCGACTACGCGAAGTACGGCGGGTCGCTGTGGCAGATCCACTTCCTGGGCGAGCTGTGGGCGGACGGCTCGGACGAACGCGTGCAGCGTGGCGCCGAGTACGCATTCTCGAGGCAACTCGCGGACGGATCGTGGAGCTGCACGAATATGCAGCCGCGCGGCTCGATACCCTGCCTGACCGCGAATATCGCCAGAGCACTCGCCCGGCTCGGTTACGAGCGCGACGAACGGGCCGTCCGTGCGCTTGCGTACGTCGCAGGGACGTACACCGAGCATGGCTCTTTCGCATGTCCGCCGGGCGGGACGGTCTTCGCCCTCAACGGGTACTGCCATATGCTCACGCCCAAGGTCCTGCTGTTCCTGGGCGCGGTGCCGCGCGAGTTGTGGCCTACGGGGGCGACCGAGCTGCGCGACGCCGCGGTCGCAGCGCTGCGCGAAAAGGAGGTCCACCGCTCACTGCCGCAGGGAGCGCGTGACTTCGCCGAGCAGGTCTACAGCGCCAAGCCGGCCGATCGTGAGGGTATGCGTGACCGGTATCTCGCCGAACACGGTCCCCTCGAGTACGGCGACAAGCCCGGGTGGCGCAGATTCGGCTACCCGCTGTCGTACAACTCGGATGCGCTCGAGGCTCTCTCGGCGCTCGCGGGGGTCGGCGAGACGCGGCGTCCCGAGTACGAAGCCGCCCTCGCGCTCGTCGAGAGCGCCGCCGACAAGGACATGCGATGGACGCTGCGCAACACCTTCAACGGCCGCATGCTCGCCGACATCGAACGCAGGGGTGAGCCGAGCAAGTGGCTCACGCTGCGGGCCCTGCAGGTACTCAAAGCGTTCGGGGACTGAGTTCGCCGACCGCGCTACCCGGCGAGCTGTCCCCACACCAACCCGGCGGCGATCCACCACATGATGCAGCCGATCACGATGTCGAGCACGCGCCATGCGGTCGGACGCTCGAACAGAGGAGCGAGCGCGCGGGCTCCGATAGCCAGGCCGAAGAACCACACCGTCGAAGCCAGCCCTGCCCCGACGACGAACGCGACCCGCTCCCGACCGGCGTAGCTCGAGGCCACGCTACCCAGCAGCACGACGGTGTCCAGGTACACGTGCGGGTTGAGCAGCGAGACCGCGAGTGCGGTAAGCAGCGCGGCCCGCAGCGT
>JBGSMX010000174.1:0-1765 GCA_041739935.1 Coriobacteriia bacterium
GTGCCCCCGACGTGCTTCGCGTCTTCGATTCCGCCGCCGCCACCTGGGGTTATCCGGCGTCGCTTCTCACAGACAACGGCTGCGTCTACACGGCATGGCACCGCGGTGGTTCCAACATCGTCGAGGCCGAGCTGCTCTCGCGAGGGATCGCTTATCACCACTCCCGGCCGTACCACCCGCAGACCTGTGGCAAGGTCGAGCGGTTCCATCAGACCCTCAAGGGTTACCTGGCCAAGCAGCCCAGGGCGACAGACGTCAAGATGCTGCAAACCCAGATCGACACCTTCGCCGCCTACTACAACGAAATCCGCCCTCACCGCGCCCGGGGACGCATGACTCCGAGAGAAGCGTTCGACGCACGGGACAAGGCGCGTCCGATCGGACCTGAGCTCGACCTGCCGAAAGGGACGCGTGTGCGAAGAGATCGGATCGACGGAGGTGGAGCGGTGACGCTTCGGCACAAAGGGCGCCTTCACCACATCGGCGTGGGGCGCGCCCACAAGTACACTGAGGTGATCATGCTCGTGGCCGATCTCGATGTCCGGATCCTGACGGACGAGGGTGAGATGCTGAGGCATCTCACCCTCGATCCGACCAAGAACTATCAGGCCATCGGGGCGCATAATGTGTCCACGATGTCGTGACACATCTGTCCACGATGTCCTGAGACATCACATGGTCGGGCTGACAGGATTTGAACCTGCGACCCCTTGACCCCCAGTCAAGTGCGCTACCAAACTGCGCTACAGCCCGATGTCGCCGCCAAGGCGGCAAGGAAGTATCTTACGGTTGCGCGGCCCTCGGTTCAAGTCCGAACCGCCGCGAACCGTGTCCTCTACTCGCGAGGACCGCCTGTGAGCCCGCCGCGATACAGCAGGACATCGACGTCCTCGACCGTGATGATGCCGTCATCAACCATGGCCGAGTACATCTCGGCAAGTGCCGTGATGCGATCCGGCACGTCGATCACGTGAATGAGCAACGGCAGGTCGACCGACATGCGCAGCCCGTGCTTCGCGTGCTCTCGGCTCGTCGCTCCGAATCCGCCGTAGCCGCGCAGCACCGTCGCTCCGGCGCATCCGGCGGTGCGTGCCTGCTCCACCAACGCCTCCCACAACGGCTTGCCGTCGTAGAGATCGGCCTCACCTATGTAGACGGACAGCTTCTTCGCTTTGCCCTCGAGTGCCATACCCTCACGCCTCTCTGTTACCCGTGTGCCGCTCGCCAAGCATCCGCACGACTTCATCTGTCACTGCACGTGCGATCTGGCGCTTGCTCGTCAGTTCGATCTCGCGCTCGCCTTGGCTGTCGACGAACCACACGGCGTTCACATCCGCCCCGAAACCCTGGCCCGGCACCGATACATCGTTCGCCACGACCAGGTCGAGGTTCTTTGCATCCAGCTTGGCGCGCGCTGCCCCGATAGGATCGCCGGTCTCGGCGGCGAAACCGACCAGGATCCGCGTACCCTTGCGTTGCCCGAGTCCCGCGAGTATATCCGGGTTGCGCACGAGCACGAGCTGCGCAGCTGCATCGTCCTTCTTGATCTTACCTGCCGAGACGGTCTGCGGCCGGAAGTCAGCCACTGCGGCAGTGGCCACGGCAACGTCGCACGCTTCGTAGGCGCTGGCCACCGCAGCTTCCATCTCGAGTGCAGTCTCAACGCGGACCGTCGTGACTCCGAACGGGTCGGGCAGCACCGTCGGCCCGCTCACGAGCGTCACGCTCGCGCCGCGGCGGCCGCACTCCTCGGCGATCGCATACC
>JBGSMX010000190.1:0-15641 GCA_041739935.1 Coriobacteriia bacterium
CCCGATCTGCCGTCCCGTCTCGCGAAGCGGCCCCGCCAGGGCAGGGCGCTTACCGGCGCTCAGGTAGTCGAAATCAAGCAGCGTCTGCGCGAGGGGCAGTCGTTTCGCGCGATCGCCGGGGAGTACGGCGTATCGGCCTCCGCCATTCAGGCCATCTCCGACGGCCGGACGTGGGCTTCGCAGTCCTGAGAGAGCCGCGGCCTGTCGCGCCTACTCCAGCTCCTCGATCTCGCCGATCTGCGGGATCAGCAGCCCCGCCTGGTCGCGAAACGTCAGCACCGCCGAGTAGGTCCCGCCCAGCGTGATCGCATCCTCGCCGGAGCTAACCTCGGCAAGTACATTGCGTCCGGTGAAGTCCATCGCCTGCGCGCTCTCGTTGGCGGCGGTCGCCTCGGTGACGCGAACGACCAGCGATGGGCGACCGCTCTGGGGTGGCCCAAAGCCAAACGGGCTGAAGACGATGTCGTAGCGCGCATCGGCGGCGAGCTGCGTGGGCTCGATCATCGCGAGCGTGGCCTCGGGCGGTTGCGTGATAGTCGTGAGCTGCGAGCCGCCTGCTGCAGGCTCGGTGGGCCTCCCTGCGTCTGGTGCGACTGCAGTCCCCGTCTCACCCGCCGAGGAGCCCTCCGCGACCTCGCCGCTGCCCGCGGTGTTCGCGGAAGGGGAGTTGCTGCCGCCATACTCGGCATACACGAGCGCGGCCATCACGAGCACTACCGCGACCGCCACGGCCGCCCACACCAGGGTGCGGCGGCGGTTCGGGGGCGTGTCGGTCCCGGCTACCTGCTCGTCTGCGTCGCGCGTGCCGACATTCTCCTCGGCCATGAAACGTCCTTTCCGGTACGAAGGTGGGGCCCCTGGCGCGCAGGCCCCACCGTGAGCTCGACTGCTGTGGTCGTGCTTAGTCGAGTATATTCGCTACTTCGTCGCGCACGTCCTGGCTGATCGCGCTCATGCCGCCCAGGTAGCGCACCTCGCTGATCAGCGCCTTGTTCGACGTCAACACGTCGGCGACGTTCGGGTCCAGATACCCGGACTTGGTGAGCAGCATGACCGAGCCGTCCAGGCCCTGCAGCACGCCGCCCGCAAGCGCGTCGGGGAACTTCTCCCCGGTCGCCAGCGCCAGGCGGTTCCATCCCAGACCGTTGGCGACACCATGCGTAGCGACAGCCACCGCGGTCGAGTAGCGGTTCGCACCCGCGAGCCGCGTGACATCTTCGTTGCCGTAGCGGGTGTTGAGCGCACTCTCGATCGACGTGGGCACGGCGCTGGTGCCGCCAAGCACGAGCACCTCTTCGACCCCGCCCATGGCCGTGTACGTCTCGGCTGCGATCCCGGTCGTCTTGGTCAGGAACAGCGGCCAGTGCAACCCGGCGGAAAGCGGAGCTGCGGCAAGCGCGTCGGGGTAGTTCGCCCCGGTGGCCATGAACGCCGTGCCGTCGTAGCCCGCTCCAAGTTCGTCTATCGTGCGCGCACCCACCGCATCGGCGGTGAGGTAGCGGTTCGAACCCGCGATACGCTCGACGTTCGCGTTACCCAGCAGCGTATTGAGCGCTGTCTCAACGCTCGCGTTCACGGCAGCGGTTCCACCCAGGATGACTGCCTTCGTGGCATCGAGCCGGTCGATCTCGTCGACCACGCTCGCCGGCATGGCCGAGGTATCTGTGAGCAGGATGGGACCACCCAGGGCGCCCGCGAGTGCCGAGCCGCCAAGCGCGTCGGGCCAGTTGCGGCCCGTAGCGATGACGACCCATTCGCAGCCGTCGGGGAAGGCCTGCTCGGAGACGGCCACCGCGGTAGCGAACCGGTTGTCTCCGGCGATGGGCACCTGCTCGACGGGCAGCGTGCGCACGATCGTGAAGTTCGTGACTTGCTCGTCGGAGTCATTGCCGGCCAGGTCGGTGGCCTTGTACCACAAGGTGTGCTCGCCTGGATCGTTGATGACGACGTCAGCGATCGCCGCGTTGACGACCGTCCAGTCCTCATCATCGTCCATGCTGTAGGAGATCGACGCCACTCCGTCGCCGCCATCGCTTGCGGTGAGCCGGATGGTCGCCGAGTCGTTGTACGAGCCGACCGCGTTGTCGCTGACCTCCGGGGCGGTCCCGTCGAGCACTTCGAAGTCGACTTGCGTGACGCCGGACTCGTTCCCGGCCACGTCGTCGGCCTTGTAGTAGAGCGTGTGCTCGCCCAGGATACCCACGACGATGTCTGCGTAGCCGCCCGGCGCCATCGTCCAGTCGACCTCGTCGTCGAGCCGGTAGTAGATCGCCGAGACGCCCGAGCCGCCATCGGTGTCCAGCGCGGTGAGTCCTATCCGAGCTTCCTCGTCGTAGGTGGCTGCGGCGTCATCGGTCACGGTGGGCGCGATGGTGTCGAGTATGTCGAACTGCGCGAGTTGGTGCTGGGACTCGAATCCCATGTTGTCGGTGGCCCAGAACTCGATCGATTGCGAGGAGCCCCAGGTGTCGAGCAGCACCGTCGCGTGGGTGCCTTCGACCGAATGGTACTCGGCGCCCAGCAGGTAGTGGATTCGCGCGACGCCGGAGACTAGGTCGCTCGCGGAGATCTCGATCGTGGCTTCGTTGTCGTAGCTGGCGACCGCGTCGGAGCTCACGGTCGGTGGCAGCCTGTCGAGCATCTGGTCGATCGTTATCGTCTCGCCCTCGTCGAGCCAGATCGATGTCGCCGTGTCGATGTCGTCGGTGCCCTTGTACCAGATCGTTTCGTATATGCCGAATGTCTCGCGGAATGCCACGCGGTATTCGCCTGCGGGCAAGGCGGACGAAGTCCACTCGTAGTCGCTGCCCAGATCGGTGCCAGTGGAGGTCAGGTACTCCCAGCCCACGGCGGTGTGCAGGTAGATCTCCACGCCGACGCCGGTTGAGAGCAACCCGTCGTCCGAGGACACGGTGCCGTTGAGGAAGGCTCCCGAAGCCACCGTGAAGTCGAGGTTTGCCGTCTGCCCCGCCGTGAGCGGAATCGGTACGGCGGTATCGAATGTGTAGCTGTTCTCCCAGTACTCGGGGGGGTAGGGGCCGCTTGGGTAGACGTGCACCTTGTACGAGCCTGCCGGCAGACCGTCGAACGAGAACGTCCCGTTCAGGAAGTGGGTGTCGTTTACGTAGGTGCCGTCGCTCGTGTAGAGCAGGACCGTTCCCTGGAGGAGCTGGCCGCCAGCGTTGCGCACGGTTCCGGCGATATGAGCCGCGGGAGTGAGCGACGCGGTGATCGAACTCGTTGCGCCAGCGGTCACGGCGACGGTGTCGGCAGTTCCGTAGTCGCTGTCGTTGTACCATTCCGGGACGTAGTTGCCCGGGTCGTCTGAGAACTCGAGATAGAACGGCCCCTGACCGGCCAGAACCGCACGGGAGAATGTGCCGTCAGCCCGGGTGAGCACGCTGCCCACCTCCATACGTGCGGCGTTGTAGAACATCACGTTGACGCCGCTAAGCGGCGCGCTCGTCACTTCGCTTACCACCGTGCCTTCGACCCAGCCGACGCCTGCCTTCGCATGGGCCAGAATGTCGATGCCCGTGAGATGTGCCTCGGAGGACAGGTCTACGTCGCTACCCAGTTCGACAGTAGATGCCGAGGAATAGAAGGTCAGGTCGTAGACCAGGCCCGCAGGACCACCGTACCCGGGGTCCGCAGCGAGGCGATACGCGTCTGCGTTGAGCGGGACGTAGTCGAGCCGGTAGTTGCCGGCACCGTCCGTCATCGTGAGGTAGTTGTAGTTGGCCGTCCAGCCACCCAAGCCGTTGGGCTCATAGAGCACGACGGGCATGTCGGGAACCGGATAACCGCTGACCGCATCGCGGACCGTGCCGCTGATGCTGCCCCACGTGTGCGTGGACTCAAGCGCCAGGTCGGCGGTCTCTGACTGGGTTGTGATGACGATACGGGTGGCGTCGTTTGCCGCCGGCTGATCGTCGAAGTACTCGCCGTTGAAGCGCACGAACCCGTAGGGCGACCACGGGTCGTCGGCGTAGATGAAGTAGGTTCCAGGGGGAAGGGAGCTGAACGCATACGATCCGTCGGTCCCGGTGGACGTGCTCTGCCAGAGGTAGCTGCTCCCGCCTGAGTCCACGTGGAGCTGGACCCTGGCATTGTATACCGGCCGGCCGCCTTCGTCGGTGACGCTGCCGGCTATGCCGCCGTTGGTGTCGAGCGCGGCGTCTATGCCGCTTCTGGTCTCGCCGGCGCCCAGGTCGATGTGAGTAGCCGTGCTCATATCGGGTGCGCCGTCGAAACACTGTGACCGGTAGACCCCACTGTTGTCGGCGAACTCGACGATGTAGGTCCCTGCGGGAAGCGCTCCGACATCGT
Organism: Coriobacteriia bacterium; assembly: GCA_041739935.1. Classification (GTDB taxonomy): domain Bacteria; phylum Actinomycetota; class Coriobacteriia; order Anaerosomatales; family JAGXFU01; genus JBGSMX01. Next base: position 4,330 of record JBGSMX010000190.1, read on the forward strand.
AGCTGCCATCCACGCCCGTGGTGGTTCCTCCTGCCCAGAACCAGCTGCCGCGGGCGGCGCGGTAGGCCGCAATGTTCACGTTACCGATGGGCAAGCCATCGGCTGCGGCGGTCACCGTGCCCCGTAGGCTGGCAGCCGGGGTCAGACTTGCGTCGATGCTCGATGTCGTTGCAGCCGACACGGAGACGTCATCCGCGTCCCAGATCTCGCCGCCGGTGACATCGTCGAAGTACTCGCCCAGGTGATCGCTCGAATCGTCTCGGAACTCGAAACGGTACGTACCCGCTTCAAGCGCCAGTGCGTAGGTGCCGTCGTTGTCGGTGATAGCGGTTCCGATCGCATCCCAACCGCTCGACGGGACGTAGCGCTTGGCCAGCACCTGGATGTTGCCAAGGGGCGTGCCGTCGCCGTCGGAGCGAATCGTGCCAGCCGCCCATCCAACGCCCGGCGGCACTCGAGTGGCGAGTTGCGCGTCGATGTCGGGGGTGTCCTGTCCGTTGATGAGCTCGACGTCTGCTGCTCCGGTGACCGTGAGCGAGTTGTTGTAGTATTCCTCGGCCAGAGTCTGGGTCGGATCGTAGAAGTTGACGCGGTAGATACCGTCGCCCAGACCCCAGAGGTCGTAGTCGCCGGACGAGTTCGTATACACGTTCCGCACGCCGACCCACTGGCCGTCCCCGACATCCCAGCGCATGGCGGTGACCATGATGCTCCCGGCAGGATCAGATGCCGGATCGATCACGGTGCCGCGTATCGAGGCGCCTGGCGAGATTCCCATGTCGGTCGTGACGCTCTGACCGCTTGCTGCGGTGATGTCCTGCGCCGAATCGATGTCGTAGCGGTTGTTGTAGTACTCCTCGATGTATCCGGATCGCAGAGTGGACACGCGGTACGTGCCGGGTAGCACGTTGTCGAAACGATAGAACCCGTTGCCGTCCGTATACGCGGCCCAGAACGCCTGCCACTCCAGGGCCACGTCGTTCCAGCGATAGATCGCCACGTACACGCTGGCGACCGGATTCCCGGTTGTGACGTCGGTTATCGTGCCGCTCACATTCGCGTAGCGGTCCATGGTCGCGTCGATGCCGGTCGCATGCTGCCCGACCACAAGCGCCACGCTTGCAGCATCCTCGAGCTGCCGCACGCCGTCGTAGTACTCGTAGGCGTGATTGTCGTACCAGTCCTCGAATCCAACGCGGTAGGTGCCTTCGGGTAGTCCGACGAGGGTGTAGTACCCCAGGGTATCGGTGTAGGTGCCCGCAATCTCGTCCCAGTTGTCCGCGAGCTCGTTGTAGACGAACGCGCGCGCGTACGCGTCCTCGATCGGCTCGCCGGTCACGGAGTCGGTCACGCGGCCCGCGATCGTTGCGGCCGCCTCGAGCGTGGCGCTGATCCCGGTGAGTGGCGCAGCGCCGACCGGTACGTCAAGCGCCTCGACAAGCGAGCCGGCGTTATCGAAGTACTCGGGAGCGTAGGCGCTGCTGTAGTCTCGGAATCCGACGCGATAGGTGCCGAGCGGCATGCCGAGAAACTCGTAGGCACCGAGCGCGTCGGTGTCGTCCTGCTCGTACCAGTTCCAGTAGCCTCCCTCGAAGCGGTAGGCGGTGACCTCGATGCCCTCGAGCGGCGCACCGCCGGCGCTGGCCGTGACCGTACCGGCCACCGAGCCGAGCGGCGCGAGCGATGCCGTGATCTCGGCGGAACCGGCCGGCAACACCTCGACCAACGTTGATCCGCTGAGGTCGGTGGCGTCCTGGTAGAACTCCCCTGCGTGATGCGGCCAGTCGTTCAGCGAGATTGCGTACTGACCGGCGGGCAAGGGCCTCGTGAGCGAGCCGACGGCGCTGCAATATCCGTCTCCCACGTACGAGAACGCGGTCCCCCCGTCAAACCGGTAGAACTCGACGTGTGTCCCGGCGACCGGCGTGCCGGTGCCGTCCTCGATCGCGTTGGCTGTCAGGTATCCGGTGGTGGCTTCAGGTGCGACCTCGATGTCGATCTCCGGGCTCAACGTGTCGGGCAGCACATCGACACTCGCCCCGTCATCCGGGTTGGACGCGTCCAGATGGTACGTGTCGGCGTAGATACCCGTCCATGGCGTGCCGTCACCCGCGTCGTACGCCGGATGCACGCCTACACGGTAGTCGGTGCCGATCGGTACCCACTGCGCGGCATAGGAGCCGTCCGCACCTGTCGTGACCGGCGGATCGAAGGCGAACCACGCGGACTCGCCCGCGCTCCAGTACCACGTCCGAACAGCCATGTCCGCAATCGGGCGGCCGGTGAAAGCGTCGGTCACCGTGCCGGTGATATCGCCCCACGTTCCGGTCGAGTCGAGCTGGATATCGGCGATCGCATGGTCGTAGCCCACGTCGATCTGGGTAGCGTCGGCCGTGCGTGTAGCATCGCCGAAGTACTCAGTCTCATAGCGTGCCGGGCCATACGGCCAGGCATCGGAGACCTGCACGATATAGGTGCCGGGCTCGAGGCTGCCTGAATCGTAGGCGCCATCGGGTCCCGTTGCGACCTGCGTGAAGTAGTTCCAGTTGTCGGGTGACTTCTTGTAGAAGGTGACCGACGTGTCTCCCACCGGACGACCGTCGCCACCTGTGACCGTACCCGAGATGAGCCCGTTGCGTTTGAGCGAGGCATCGATTCCGGTCCGGTGCTCTCCGTCTGCCACGAGGCAATCATCGGCCAGGGACAGGGTCGGCTTGTCGTTGTAGTACTCGGCTCGCCAGTCGTAGTAGGTCTCGTCCGCGAAGCGAAGGCGATACGCGCCTGCATCGAGCCCGCCGATCGCGTAGTCACCCTGAGCGTCACTGCTGGTCGAGCCGCCGAAGTACCAGCCAAGCTCGCCGTGGCGATACGAGGTGACCGTGATGCCCTGGAGCGAATCGCCGGTCGGCTCGTCAATCACGCGTCCGGAGATAGAGGCCGCGTTGGCGAGCGAGGCGTCGCGCACGATCGTCTCGTCCGCATCGGCGTAGAACAGCGTGGCATCTGCGGCGTCCGGCACGTCTTGGTAGAACTCGCCCAGATAGCGCCCGCTCTCGTCGCGGAACTCGAGTCGATACCATCCGGTGCGCAGCGACATGCTGTACTCGCCAAGCGCGTTGCTATCGGTCGCGTTGTGCCAGTACCATCCGCCGTAGGTGGCGAGGTCCTGCCGCCACGCGATCACGCGGACGCCCGCAGCAGGCAGGCCCGTCGCGTCGCCGGTGAGGGTGCCCTGGAGGGTCGCGTACTCGACCGGGGTCTCCGTGTCGAGCGCGGCATCGCGTCCGGTCACGTTCGCTCCGTCTTCGATCGCGACCGGGGTCGCATCCAAGATGTCAGTCGCATTGTCGTAGAGCTCGCCGTCGTAGCCGCTCTTGTGGAACGTCAGCACGTACGAGTCGTCAGCCAGCGATCCGAAGTTGTAGTGACCGCCCGAGTCCACGTAGCTTCCGGTGACGCCTTCCCACGTCTGCGTGTGCGAGTTGAAGCCGAACACTCGCACGTAGACGCCAGGCAGCGGTGTGAGACCCGCGTCGGTCACCGTGCCCGAGATCGATCCGCCCGGGGAAAGCTGCGCGTCCATGTTCGGGACCGATTCCGGACCTTCGATCAGCACGTCCTGCGCATTCCATATCAGGCGCTCGCCCGGGTAGTACTCTTGCGCATGTGTGTTGTGCGCGAACCATATGCGGTACGTGCCGTCGGGCACGTCGGTGAGGGTGTAGTTGCCCGAGGCGTCGGTGTACGCGTACGGCCCGGCCGTCTGCCAGCTCTCCGAGCCGTAGGAGTCGATCGTCAGTCTCATGAGCGCCACGTATGTCGAAGATATGGGCGTGCCGGTCACGGCCTCTTGGACGTGTCCGGAGATCGTGGCGCCTACGTCGAGCGTGAAGTCGACGTTCTCGATCGTCTCGGGCGCGGTGACGCTCAGCGTGGTCGCCGCTGCGATCGCGGGAACTTCTTCGTAGTACTCGGCGCACCGTCCGGACTTCCACGCACGCACGCGATACGAACCGTCGGGCACTCCCGACAGGGTGTAGTCGCCCAGGGCATTGGTTATCGCGGTGTACGTCGTCTGGTACCAGGTGTCGTATCTCGGGTCGAAGTCCCACAGCGAGATTTCGGCACCGGCGATCGGATCTGCCGAGGACGCCGCCGTGACGGTTCCGCTGAAGGTGCCGCCTTTCGCGAGTGCAGCATTGGCCACCGCGGGTGTGGCGGTGACGATGATATCGGTGGCGTCGAGCAGCCCGGGTGCGTTGTCGTACCACTCCGGCAGGTGCCCGTAGGTGTAGTCGGCCAGCGAGAGCCGGTACGTGCCGTACTCGAGCCCGACGAAGTCGTACTCACCGGCCTCGTTGCAGTAATCGCCGCCGTAGTTCTGCCACACGTCGTCTTGCTCGACGTACGTGTAGAGGTTGACGTACGCGCTCTGGATCGGGAGTCCGGTGACCTGCGAGGTGACCACGCCGGTGATCTCGCCCGCGTGTTGCAGTCCGAAGTCGATCAGGGCCGCGCTGCTGCCGTCGAGCACGACGGGCGTTGCCGCGCCCCACTCGCTCGCGTCTGAATGGTATTCCGAGAAATAGCGCCCGCTTAAGTCGGTAGCACTGATCTTGTACGTGTTCGAGATCAGGCCGGCCACCGCGTAGCGACCGAGCTCGTCGGTGTAGGCAGAGCCCGCGTAGGCACCCCACACGTAACTCACTTCCACATAGGCGTTCGCGATCGGCTCGTGGGTCAGCTCGTCGGTGACCGTGCCGGTCACCGCGTTGAGCACCAGGCCAAGTTCGGCATCGTTGCCGGTGGCCACCTGGTCCTCGGTCAGAGTGATGGTCGTGCCGGACTCGAGATCGGCGGCGTTGTCGAAATACTCGGCAACGTACTTACCGCCCCCGAGTTCGAAACGCAGCCGGTAGTCACCGGCGGCAAGTCCGGTCCACAGGTATCCGCCGCTCGCCAATGTGGGACGGTTGGCCACGTACTGCCAGTTTGCCCCGTTCCACGAGTAGAGCACGACGTCTGTTCCCGGCAACTCCCACCCGGTTTGCTCGGCGGTGACTGCACCGGAGATGGACGCTCCGTGGCCGGTGCCCGTTTCGCGGGCCATGACCGCATCGATGTCGCCGCGGGTCTGACCCCAGACGAGCGGAATGTCGTTGGCCGTGTCGATATCGGCCTTGTCGGACCAGAACTCACCGCGGTAAAGGGTGTACGCGGGGTCGGAGAACTCGATGCGGTACGTGCCCTGGTGGAGCCCGGTGAACCCGTATCTGCCGCTGGAGTCGGTGTACTGCGCAGTAACGAGTTCCCAGACGAAGGAATCGGAGTTGTACCGATAGAGATCGGCCCTGATGTAGTAGATGGGCAGTGCCGTCGGCTCGTCGGTGATCGTCCCGGCGATCGTGCCGCTCAATTGGAGGTGTGCGTCGATGTCGCCAAACAGGGTGTCGACCGCGACAGTCACCTTGTCGGCGGAACTCTCCTGGTTGCGATCATCGAAGTACTGGGTAGCGTGCAGATTGTCTTGCGGGGAGAAGTAGACGTGGTAGTCGCCCGCCGAGATGTCGTAGAACGAGTAGCCGCCCGAGCTGTCGGTGTAGCGCCAGTCGTAGTAGTCCCAGTAGCTGCCGTTCCACCTATACAGGTAGACGGCTGCGACGTTCGAGCCGACCGGCTGTCCGGGCGGAGTCGAAGACGGTGCCGGCGATGCCGTTGAGCGGGGCGGCCGGTGCGACCGCGGCACACACCGCGAGCATCAGGCACATCACCACCGTCATCAGCACCAAGCGGGACGATACCGACCACGGTGTGCGCCTCATTGCTGGCCCTCTTCCCCGATGATCGCGCGTGTGCGCGAACCGATGAACCGGGCGCACCCGACCCCCCGGATGCGACCGTCTTGCTCTACAGCGATTCTCGTCTCTCGAGGCATGCGGCGCAAGCGGAGAAACCGCTGCAAGGAGCGCACGCGAAGGCGTGAGGCCGCAGCCTCCACCGAACGAACCAGTCCACCTGACGGCCGACTCGGTCTCCCGTTTCGCCTCTGGAGTTCGCATTCCGCTGATCGTAGCGCTCCCGCTGAGTCGTATCATGCGTCGCCTGGCGTGCGTTTCCATTGGCATAAAGAAGCTTCTTCGACCAGATGAGGTGTTGATCATGAAGAGGCTGATCCTGGTAACGGCGATGCTCGTGTCGCTCCTGCTCTTCCCGACCGTGGCCTTCGCGCACCATGTCGGTGCCGCCGAGGATTCTATGCCGGCCGACCAGTGGCTCTATGTCGACAGCGTCGCACACGGGGCAAGCGCAGACGGCCGCATGGATGTGGGCACAGTGCCCGGCGATGGAGCTGGTTCGGAGAGCATGGCAGGCGACACGAACTGGACGGTCGCCGGTCAGGCGAACATGAGCACTCCGTGAGCTAAGCGCGCGCATGTCGTCTGCATGCGGGGTGCACCACGCATGCGTCAATGAGTACACTGCTCTGCGCGGATTTCGCTTCGGTCTCCGTGCCGAGTAGAGGTGCGCGAGTGATGAGACCGGCCCAAGGGCCGGTCTTCGTGCTTTCTGGGGACGAGTGCGCGCACATCCGCACAGGGGTCGAGGCCTGGAAAAGACCGGCCACGCCATGGGTGAATGAGCACGCGTCACGTCCTGGTGGGGGTGCCGCGGGGGACTTCAATGGACACAAAGGTGCGAGGCCGCCGCTTCCTCGCGGACTGCCGCTGTTTACCTCCGTCGGGCGCGATGATATAAGGGAACGTGAAGCAGCATATAACGATAGCCTTTAGCGAACGGAGTTCTTATGAGCGATCAGCCTGTCGACTACCATCCTATGTGGAGCGAACTCGGCCTCGATCTTCCCAGTCACGACGCGCTTCTCGGCGCGGTGGGCCAGCTCTTTGGCGATGCGTACCTTACGCAGAACAACCGGCCCGAAGGCATGGGCTACCTCAACTTCGTGATGAGCGAAGTCCACGGGCTGCGCATCAAAGAGCTCGACGATTTTCGCAAGAGCGGTGGCAAGGTATTCGGCACGTTTTGCCTGTACGTGCCGGAAGAGATCATTCGGGCAGCCGGGGGCTGGTGTGTGGGTCTGTGCGCCGGTGCCGAGTTTGGCTACGACCAGGTCGAGCAGATCATGCCGCGCAACACCTGCGCGCTCATCAAGTCGTTCACCGGGTTCAAGCTTGCGAAGGTCTGTCCGTACTTCGAGTCCGCGGACCTCGTCATTGGAGAGACCACGTGCGACGGCAAGAAGAAGGCTTACGAGCTGCTCTCGGAGTTGCACAACGTCTGGGTCATGGAACTCCCCCAGATGAAGCGCGCGCAGGACCTGGCCGCGTGGCGCGCGGAGATCGTCGAGCTCATCGCCAAGGCCGAGGAAGTGACTGGCAACAAGATCACGGCCGAGACGCTCAAGGCATCCATCAAGGAGGTCAACGACAAGCGCCGCGCTCTCCAGCGCATCGCTGCGGCCTGCAAGGCGGACCCGGCGCCCATCAGCGGCAAGGACCGCCTGCTCGCAACCCAGGTCGCGTTCTACGATGACGTCCCGCGGTTCACCCAGATGATGAACACTCTGGCCGATGAGCTGGAAGCGCGCGTTGCGGCCGGCGAGGGAGTCGCGCCCAAGGGGGCCAAGCGGGTACTGGTCACCGGCACCCCCATGGCGCTTCCCAACTGGAAGCTCCACGACATCGTCGAGAAGGCCGGCGCGGTCGTCGTGGGCGAGGAGATGTGTACGGGATCTCGCTACTACGAGAAGCTCGTGAGCGAGGACGCGGCGACGCTCGACGACATGATCGACGACATCGCGGCCAAGTACCTCGACATCAACTGCGCGTGCTTCACGCCCAATGATGGTCGCATCGACGATGTCGTGCGTTTGGCCCGCGACCTGGGTGTCGACGGCGTCATCGACTACTCGCTGCAGTTCTGCGGCTTGTACGAGATGGAGGCGCACGGCGTGGAGGAGGCGGTCCGGGAAAGCGGCCTTCCGGTTCTGAAGATCACCACTGACTACTCGATGGAAGACGTCGGCCAGCTTGCTACCCGCGTCGAGGCATTTCTCGAGATGCTCTAGACCATGCGCGTACTCGGGCTGGATATCGGCTCGCGAAGTGTAGACGCGGTCTGGCTCGACGACGGTCGGATCGTTGACTGGGCGGTGGCCGACTCCGGGTTCGACCCGGGGTCGGCTGCTGCCGTTTTCGTGGAGCGGCAGGCACACGATGCGATCGTATCGACAGGGTACGGTCGGCATGCCGCACGGGAGCGCTTCGGAGGCGCGGTGATCACCGAGATCACCGCGTATGGCGTCGGTGCCGGCCATCTGTTCCCCGAAGCATTGTCTGTCCTCGACATTGGCGGCCAGGATACCAAGGTCATCTCTCTGTCACCGGGCGGACGGGTCACCGACTTTGAGATGAACGACAAGTGCGCCGCCGGGACGGGCAAGTTTCTCGAGGTCATGGCCAGGGCGTTGGGGTTCACGCTTGAGGAAATGGCGCAGCAAGCGCTTGAGGCGCGGGGTGGCATCGCCATTTCGAGCATGTGCACGGTGTTCGCAGAAAGCGAGGTCACAGGCCTCGTGCATCGCGGCGAAGACCGCTCGCGCATAGCGCGCGGGCTGCACGAGGCGATCGCCAAGCGCACGCTCGGGTCGCTTAAGCGCATCAGCGCGCGTGGCCCCATGGTCTTTGCCGGTGGCGTGGCGAAGAACCCGGCAATGGTCGCTTTGATCACGGAGGGCTTCGACGGAGACGTTCACGTGCCCGACGAGGCGCAGATCGTTGGCGCGTTCGGAGCGGCTCTGAGCGCGGGGAAGGAGCCGGGCGAGTGAGCAACATGTGGCCGATGATGAAGGGCTTCGCGCGCGACTTTGTCGCGTACCGCTCGGACCTGGGCAAGCAGGACGCGTGGATTCGCAAGCACGCTGCGAACAAGGGCTGGTCGGTGAACCCGCGTTGGATGGTCTACACCAACCTGCGGCTGTGGCTCTCGGACTGCGAGGCGCTGTACGGTCGGCGCTACTGCCCGTGCTTCGAGCCCGGCGGCGACGCGGCGCAAGACAAGCGGCTCATATGCCCGTGCGAGTACGCGCAGGCGGAGATAGATGACGTCGGTTGGTGCCACTGCACGCTGTTTGGTAGAGGTGACCTGACTCCGGTTGACTACAAGCGGGCCGAGGCAGCGCTCATGGCCGAGTACCGCGACGTGCCACTCACGTGGGTGGGCGGGGTGCTCGACACCCGTGGGCAACACATCGAGCCGATGCGTTCGCTGCCCGTCCCCGACGCGATACATCAGGTCAAGCGAGCGCTCAACGGTAAGGGAGCGCCGCTCGAGGCGATCGTTGCCACCCGGACCGAGGCGGAACATCTGGCACGGCTGGCCGAGCTGCGGGGACTCCGCTGCGTGACCGTCGAGCACGACGGTTCGTGGAGGGTGAGCCTCAGCTGAGGCGCTCGCGCGAGATGCGCAATCGCCCGGGGGACACAAAGGTGCGAGGCCGCTGCTTCCACCGAACGAACCAGTCCACCTTACGGCTTAGGACCCATCCGGTTTCTTCAACGACCTCGCATAGCTGATTATGCTCCGATGACGCCGCGATGCAACCCTTGTGAGCACAATTCGTCCGACTTTGTGCCGAGCGGTCAGATTCCGCGACACACGGTCTGAGCTGCGGGAATTGTCCACAGTATCCACAGTCTCCACAGGCACATCTCGGGGGCTGTACGATTGACCGTGTCAGAGGTAAGGAGTACGGTGATATGTAAGGAATCCCTAGTGCGTGGAGCCACAGGTGGAAGCACGAGCGCGAATGAGTTCGAAGGGCCAGGTCACCATACCGGTCGAGGTTCGTCGTGCACTGGGCGTAGACGAGGGCGACACGCTCGTGTTCGAAGTCGCCGGCGCGTACGCGACGCTGCGCAAACGACGCCCGACACTCGAGGTCGCGGAGGAAGCTCGCGAACGCTACCTGGGGGACCGGCCGCCGCGCACAATCACCAATCGCGAGGCCATCGAGGAGCACTTCGCTGACACCCGGCAGTCGCGGGCCAGCGACACGCTCTACGTGAGCGCGGGTGACGGCACCTTCACCGAACGCCCCGCATCGGATCCCCGTGCTGATCGCTGACGCCAACGTTCTCGTAGCGCTCCTTGCGGGGCCGGCGGATTCATTGAACGCGGTCGTTGGCGAACTCGTGCGCGAAGTCGAGAAGCAAGGGGAGCGTCTGTTCGTGACCGAGGGCGTGCTCGCCGAGACCGCCTGGGTGCTCCGCACTCGCCTCGGGCTATCGCAGCGCGAGATCGCAGCCGTTCTGCTGGCACTGCTCGACTCGACCGCGTTCGATTCGTGGAATCCCCCGCTGGTGACCCGGGCGCTGCGCATCATGGCCGAGGAACCCCGGCTCGACCTGGTAGACGCGCTACTCGCCGCGCGCGATGCAGACGGTGTGGGACGCGTGGTGACGCTCGACGGTGTGCTCGCCGCGACCATCACGCGGGAACACGAGCGCGGCTAGGGCCGCTCGGCCTTACTCGCCCCCCGAGTCAGGGAAATGTGACGCATCCGGCACTGCCTGCGCGGCCTCTTTGAACAGGTTCAACCCTATGTGACAGTATCCGCCGGGATTCTTGTCCAGGTAGTCCTGGTGGTACTCCTCGGCGGGGGTATAGGCGGTAAGCGGACCGGACTCGATGGCGATCGGCTTGTCGTAGCGCTCCTGCAGCTCCGCCAGCGAGGCGTCGATGATCGCGGCATCGGCGGGATCGGTGTAGAAGATGCCGCTCCGGTACTGCGTGCCCACGTCGTTGCCCTGGCGGTTGATCGAGGTGGGATCGATGGCCTTGTAGAACAGCTCGAGCAGGAAGGCGAGCGGAGCCACCTGGGGGTCGTAGTCGACACGCACGGTCTCCGTGTACCCGGTGCGACCGGTGGTGACATCGTTGTACGAGGGCGAGTCGGTGGTGCCGTTCGCGTAGCCGGCCTGGGCGTCTGTCACGCCTTCTACGGACGCCATGTACTTCTCAACGCCCCAGAAACAGCCGCCTGCTAGATATATAGTGGCCATGCCCTCGCCTCCCACAGGTGTCGATGTTGCGATCGGGTCGATCTCGGGCTCGGTGGTGCTTACGCCGGTGCGGGCGCTGCTGCAGCCGGCCGAAGCCAGCGCGACAAGCAGCACCATCGCGACGAGCATGCGGGTGATCCGGCGACTCACGGCACCGATCCTTTCCGAGGATACGTACCCGTGACAGAGCAAAAGGCGTGCAAGGACGGAAGCAGCGACGCCAGATGCCTG
>JBGSMX010000212.1:0-3120 GCA_041739935.1 Coriobacteriia bacterium
GTGCTCGGCCCCGTCGGCCAGCGCCATGAACGCGCTGATCGGCGTGGCGAGATCCGCGTAGACCTCACGCGCGACCGGGACCACGTCGTGGTCGGCCGCCAACCGTACGAACTCGTCCTTGCTTGGCACTATCACGTCTACTCGCTCCTTGCGCTTGTCTTCGCGCAGGTGCCCGGGCAATACAAAAAGCCCCCATCCCTTCAAGGGACGAGAGCTTCTCTCGCGTTGCCACCCTTGTTGACCCAGGTCTTGCGACCCGAGCCCACTCAGCTCCTGCAGTACGGGAACTTACCACACGTCCGTTCCGATACCAGGCCCCTTGTATCGGTGGGGATCCGCCAGGACTAGTCGGCCATACTCGGCCTTTGCCCTTGGTGCCTCAGAGGTCCATTCCCTTGTCGGTCGCTCACGCCGGTTTCCACCACCCACCGGCTCTCTATGCTTCGCGTAACCGAGGTACTACTCCCCGTCACAGGCGCGTATTCGATTGGGCAGGAGTGTAGCAGGGTGCGACGCCGGTGTGCAACAGGCCGCTCGAAGGTCGTGATTGCGACCGGGCGCGCAGCGCGCGCCCCCGAAGAGGCGCCTGCGCATCCTGCGATCGTCGTTCGCTGATCGTTGTTCGCTACTCGAATATCTCCGTCCCACCCACAAGTCGGCATGGGCTTCGCTTAATTGGGTCTTAAGTTCCGTTAACCAGTTGACGAACTAACTAAGTACGGATTAAGCTTCCCTAAGGAGGTCAGCAGCTATGGTTCGCAAAGAGACGTGCCCGAAGTGCAACGGCAACAAGGTGGTCCCCGTGACCACGTCTGATGGCCGCTGCAAGCACACCCAGTGCCCTTCGTGCGGCGGCAACGGTTACCAGGTCCGCGTCACCCTGCAGGCCAAGTAGCAAGCACTCGCCTACTCCTCCAGCCGCGGTGCCGGAGGAGCCACGAGGAATGTGGGCTCGTTCCGTGTAGTCTCCGGAAGCTCCATACCCTCGACTCCCAGAACCTCCCGCAGGCGCGTCACGCGCCGCATCTCAGGATCGTCCTCGTCATCGGTGCTCTGATCCCCTGTCCACGCGTAGAACAACTGCGTCATACCCGGCCCGGCCGTGGGCACGAAGTTGTTGAACCGCACGGACTTCTCCAACGCCGAGAGCATGGGCATCGGGTCTTTCAGTAGCAACATGCCTTCTGCGTCAGCCGTCTCGGCGTGTTTGAGCTGCGAGCTGCGGTGGCCGAAGGCCAGGAATTCCGAGACGACCGCGAAGAGCGAGAGTACGGCCACGCCATAGACCTCTATGCTCGAGACTCGATACTCGGATCCATTCGCATCGTCGAGCGCCTGGTGCGTATCGCCACCGTACATGAGTTGCTCGTTAGCCTGGAGCTGCTTGTCTCGCAGGCGCCACAGCGGCGACATGAGCGCGGTAACCGCGCTGGCCCACAACATGTCCCCTTGCTGCAGTCGCGCCATCAAGTTGGCGAACACCGCCCGCTGTTCGTCCGAGGTCAGTCGATACGTGAGCCCCGTGGTCACTCCGACAATCGCCCGACGGTGTCCGCGTTGGTACACGAACGCGTTTACGTTGGGAGTATCGATCACATAGAGAGCGGGGGCGACATCATAACCGCTCGCAATCGCCATGTCCTTGAGGGCGTATTTCGTTTCCAGCAGCTCCCCGCGGGCAGACAGAGTAGCGCCAAGCCTGTGAGCGAACCATCGCTCGTCGCGACTGAGCGCCCAGACCATGTAGGCGAGGACTGCGGCCCCAGTGAGCGCAAGCGTCCACGTGAGAATCGTGAGAAATGTCGCATCTCCAACCCACACACCCGCTTCAAACAAGCTGCCCGCCACCAGCACTGAGGCGAGCAGGACGGCCAGTGCCGCGAAAAGCCCGAAGGATAGGGTCGTGGCCAGAAAGAAGGCGAGCAGAAACGCTACCAGCCGCACACGGTTGCCGTCCACCCGGTCCCACAACGGCTCGATGTGGCTGCGGCGAACCTCGTAGCGTGGCACGGGAGCTCCTTTGGATGGCGCTATGCGCGCCTGCGACCGGCCAACTCGGCCGCCATTTCGTCGAGCGTCAGATCGTATCGCACCATGACGACCATGAGGTGATACACGAGGTCGGCGATCTCGTAGCGCAGCTGGTCGTGCGACCCGTCCTTAGCGGCCATGACAACCTCTGTGGCTTCCTCGCCGATCTTCTTGAGCAGTTGGTCCTCGTGACCGAGGAGGAGCTTGGCGGTGTAGCTGTCCTCGGGCAGATCACGCTTTCGCTGTTCCAGGACCTCGTAGAGCTCCGGAAGCACGCTGCCGATGCCCGAATCGTCACTCATTGGTGTGCCTCCATGAATGTAGTCAGCTACGGAGCGGGACAGACGTCGCTTTCCGGATGAGCCAGCGACCGGTAGAAGCACGTCCGGTTCCCAGTGTGGCACGCCACACCGGTCTGGTCGACGAACACGAGCAGGCAGTCAGCATCACAGTCGTAGAACACGTCCTTGACCTGCTGGGTGTGCCCGCTACTCTCGCCCTTCATCCAGTACTTCTGTCGGCTGCGACTCCAGAACCACGTCTTGCCGGTCTCGAGTGTCTTTGCCACTGACTCGGCATTCATGTAGGCGACCATGAGTATCTCGAGCGTGTCGTACTGCTGGATGACGGCGGGAATGAGGCCGGCATCGTCGAATTTGAGGTCGTCTACGGTCAGTGGATCTCTCTCGCGGTCCATGGGGGGCTCCTTCGAGTGTCGGGCAACGCAATCGTACGTCGGTCTGCCTACAGCCGCATGAGAATGCCGTGCGACGCCATATGCTCCTTGACCTGCCGGATCGTGAACTCGCCGAAGTGAAAGACGCTCGCGGCGAGTACAGCGTCCGCATCCGCCTCGATGACGACCTCGGCGAAGTGATCGAGCTCGCCCGCTCCGCCGCTGGCGATCACCGGGATGTTGACGGCGCTCGTGATCGCGCGCGTCAAATCGATGTCGTAACCGTCTTTCGTACCATCGCAGTCCATGCTTGTCAGCAACAGCTCGCCGGAGCCGCGCTTCTCCACCTCGCGCGCCCAGGCGACGGCGTCGATGCCGGTGTTGTTGCGACCGCCCGCCGTGAAGACCTCCCA
>JBGSMX010000213.1:0-4615 GCA_041739935.1 Coriobacteriia bacterium
CTGCCTGCGCGTCCCAGGTCGGACCGCCGGCAGATGGGGCCGCGTCCGGCTCACGCGCGAAAGCGGTGTTCGGAACAACCGCAACCGCAAGCAGCAGCGCACAGGTGAAACGCATGGAGCGGGCGATCGAGCTCGAAGCGGTGCGGGCACGGGTACGCGGCACGAAGCGTCTCCTCGGCAAGCAACACCCGTCGCGGAAAGCGTCGCGACGGGTCGCGGATAGTCAGCTTCCAAGATACTCAGGTAGTGGCAGCGAAGCGAGGGCCAAGTGCTAACCCGCCGCGAGTGCGACGAGTGTTGTGAGTGCGAGCGAGGCGGCGATGGCGATCGACGCGGCGGCCAGCCAGCCGGTGCCGTGCGTGACGCGGCGTCCCACGAACGCCCCTGCCCACGTGGGCAGGGCGTAGCCGATGAGCAACTCGGCCACAGCCCACACGACGATTGCTGTGTAGTCGACGGCGACCGAGCCGCTCGCCGTAGCTGCCAGGGCGAAGCCGTCGTAGACGTCGCGGGTGCGCGCCAGCACGCGCAGGCCGTCACCGACAAGCCAGAAGATCACGAGTGTCGAGACCGCCCAGATCCGCCGCTCCATCACGCGATCTCGCGGCGCGAGTAGTGCGGCCGCGATGGTGGCACCGACAAGCGCGGTGATCGGGTTGTACTGGAAGGCGAGCGCGAGTCCGTAGAAGGCAGCCTTGGCGAATTCCTCGGCCACGCTAGAGCTGCTCGGGATCCCCGCACGCCTCGAGGGCGAGCTTACCGCGGCGAACCGGCTCGGGAATCTCGATGGGGTAGTCGCCGTTGAAGCAGGCCATGCAAAAGTCGGCGGCGGGAGCGCCGGTCGCTTCGACCATGCCCTCGAGCGAAAGGTACGCGAGCGAATCGGCGCCTATGAACTCGCGAACCTCCTCGACGCTGTGGCTACTGGCGATGAGCTGCTCCTGGGTATCGGTGTCGATTCCATAGAAGCAGGGCCAGCGCACGGGCGGGGAGGTGATGCGCATGTGGACCTCGGCGGCACCGGCTTCGCGCAGCAACTGGACGAGCTTGCGGCTCGTATTGCCGCGAACGATCGAGTCATCGGTGACGACGAGACGCTTGCCGGCGATCGCGTGACGCAGCGGGTTGAGCTTGAGGCGGATCCCCTGCTGGCGCAGGTAGTCGGTCGGCGAGATGAAGGTGCGGCCAATGTAGCGGTTCTTGACGAGCCCCTCGCCGAACGGGATGCCACTGCCTTGCGCATAGCCGACCGCCGCGGGAACGCCGGAGTCCGGCACGCCCATGACCATGTCGGCCTCGACCGGCGCTTCCTGGGCCAGACGCGCGCCCATGAGACGACGCGCTTCGTAGAGCGTGCAGTCGCTCAGTATGCTGTCGGGCCGCGCGAAGTAGATCATCTCGAACATGCACAGCGACAGCTTCTTGGGTTCGACGGCCTGCTCGGCCTCGACGCCGTTGGCGCTGATCTTGATCATCTCGCCGGGAGCGATATCGCGCACGTAGTCGGCCGCCATGATGTCCAGGCCGCAGGTCTCCGATGCGACGACCCAGCCCACGCCGTCGAGCTTGCCCAGCACGAGCGGCCGCACGCCGTAGGGATCGCGAAACGCGTAGACGGCTTCTTCGGTGAGCAGCACCGAGGCGTACGCGCCGGCGATCAGGCTCATGGTCTCGCGAATGCCGGCCCGGATCGAGTTGTGCACCTGGGTGAAGTGCCCCACGAGCGTAGCGATGACCTCCGAGTCGGTGGTCGAGCGAAAACGCACGCCGTTGTCCTTGAGCTCGTCGCGCAACACGGTGGTGTTGACCAGGTTGCCGTTGTGCGCGAGCGCGATCACCTGATGCCCGATTGCCGAGAGGTGCGGCTGGGCGTTTTCCCAGCTCGTGGACGAGCCGGTCGTCGAGTAGCGCGTGTGACCGATTGCGACGTCGCCGGTGAGCGAGTCGAGGTCGGACTCCTTGAACACCTTGGAAACGAGTCCCAGGTTCTTGATGACGGTGACGGTCTCGTTGTCGCCGACCGCGATGCCCGCGCTCTCCTGGCCGCGGTGCTGCAGCGCGTGCAGCCCGAAGTACGCAAGCCGCGCGACGTCCTCGCCGGGCGCGTACACGGCAATGACACCGCATGCTTCTTCGGGGTGGTCGGGACGCTCGGCGAGGATCCAGTCCTCGTCATGATGCGTGCAGCGAGCGGGGTCTCCGCCCGGCGAGTCGGTGCTCATCTGGCTACTCGGCGCTCCCGGAAAGGGTCGTGGCCGTACCTGAACCGCACGAGTCTACCACGGAAAGGTTGCCGCGAGAATTCGGTACAATGGCCAAGAGGAGGCGCCCGTGCGCAGAGTTCTGAGAATCATCAACGAGATTCCGCTGTTCTGGATGGTGACCGCGCTTGCGGCGGTCATCCTAGGCTTCGCAACCATCTACTGGGGGCTGGGGCACCTGGGCGGCGGGCTGCTCGAGTTCACCTACGAGACGAACCGCTCGATGACGTTCGGCGACGCGCTCTACTTCTCGCTCGTCACGGTCTCGTCGCTGGGTTACGGCGATATCCGCCCGATCGGCTGGACGCGCATGTTCGTGGGCGCCGAGGTCATCATGGGGCTCGCGTTTTTCGGCATCCTTGTCGCGAAGATATCGTCGGTCAAGCAAGACCATATCTTGCGGCAGATGTACTACGCCGAACTCATCGAGACGAGACTGAACAAGTACACGGAGAGCCTCGACGAGTTCCGCAAGCTCTACCGCATCACGAGCAACATGCTGCTCGACGGTGAGATCGACCCCGAGCTCACGACGACGTTCAGCTCCGATGTCGAGGAGACCACGCTGTTCTACCAGGTGAGCGCACTGCTGAACGAACTCACGAAGATGATCGAGTTCGAGATCAGCAACGGCGGGTTCTTCGGTGACGTGTCGGACGCGACGGTCAGCCGGATCTATGCTTCCGTGCAGTCGATGCTGCATCACACGACATCGATCCTGGAGCGCGATCCCGAGCGCGCCTACGCGCACGTGCTGTGCGGAAACGAGGAGCGCGTGCTGGCCATGCTCGACGCTGCCGAGAAGCTCGCCGGGCTGGGCAAGCGCTACTCGCACAATCGCGAGATCCTCGACCAGTGCGGGGCGATCCTCAGGGTTGGCCAGCAGCTACGTCCGTTGCTGAAGCAGCATGTTGCGGCGACGTGCCAGCTGCGCCCTTCATGATCTCCGAGACGGTCGCCCCGACCGTCATCATCGCGCCGAGCAAGACGAGCAGCAGGCTCGCCGAGAACATCCCGGCGGTACCGTAGAGCAGCGCTGCGGTCGCGATCACGTACGACAACGCGCTCACGAGCGCCGGCCACGGTGCCTTCTTGATCACAACGTCGCCCTTGTCATTGGTGGTGATTTTCGACGCCCTGCCGCTCACGAAGCCCAGCGCGGCGCCGATCGCAGCGAACACGGCGGCCCACACCCAGTTGAGCGGCACTCCACCGACTACGATGAGCGCGACGAAGATGGCGAGTGCGAGTAGTGCCCGTATCGACAGTGCCGCCGCGCTATACGGACGGCGCATGACTTGCACGGCAAACGCGATCATGGCGAGGATCGCGACGACTAGCACGGCGCCCATCTGGACCCACGAGTAGGCCTGGGCAGCGGTCTCTTCCATGGTCAGACTCCCTTCTGCTCCGGCTACAGGGCCAACATGCCAAGGACGAGTTCGAGGAAGATGATGATGAACAGCGCCACGAGGATTGCTGCCAGCTCACCCATCACGTCCCCGGTCTCGACCGCGGACACCGCGTCCACGGGCTGAAGCACTCCGGTCGCATCGTCGATGGCCTGCGCGCCCTCGGACACACCGGTCGCCTCGTTGATGAGCTCGGGTGTTGGCGCTTCGCCTCCGGGCATGAACCCCTCGGCGGTAGCACTGCCCTTCTTCCTGAGCACTTGCCCGTCCCCGGCGCCGAAGAAGCTCCACCCGCCCTCGGTGGCGATGAGGGTGATCGAACCCGACGCGTCGGCCAGTCCAAAGACGTAGACAGTGATGGGCACGGTGACCTCGGTGTGCTCCGGGTTCCACGTGGCCGGGCCGCTCGTGGTGAGCGGGATGCCCATCACGCGCGCCTGGAACTGGATGCGCTCGCCTGTCGAGGTCACGAGCACGTTGGTCGCGACCTGCTTGCCGGTGTTCGTCGTGCCTATGACCGCGTACACGCCATCCGGCGACGGCGCAGCCGATATCGGCGCAATCGGTTCCGGTGCAGCTGCATCCTCGGCAAATACCGGCGCCGAGAGCGACAGCACAAGGCAGCAGACTATCGCGAGCAACAGAGCGGGTCTGAACGTGCGGTAAGCGCTCATGCGTTCCTCCCCCTTGGACGAACACCTCTGATGCCGAGTATAGCCAACACCTGCGACACGACGCCGCTAGAGTGCCACCCGTTTCGCCCGGCGCCGCACGACGAACCACACGATAGCCGCGACGAGCACCAGCACCACGATCGGTGCGACGATGGCAACGACGGTGAGCACGAACGAGACCACGTCCTCGGCCAGGCTCACGACCGGACCTCCGACGCCCGCGGTACCGGCGTTCACGGCCGGGCGAGCGGTCGCCTTGACCGCGTGC
>JBGSMX010000233.1:0-13611 GCA_041739935.1 Coriobacteriia bacterium
CCTGCGCGTGCTCGGCACCCTTCGTCGCCCGGTAGACCCCGGGCAGCGTGGGCGCGACGAACTGCCGGATCACGAACGCAGCGACGGCGGCGATGGCGATTGCCGGGGCAAGCTGAGGGTCGGCAATGAGCGACAAGAAGATCGTCACACTGAGTGGCGCCACCGCAGCCGAGACAATCATGCCGGTGACGATCGCCATAACGGCGACGCCCGCGGGTATCGCAGGCAGAATCAGATTGATCGCAAGGCCGAAACACGTGCCCGCAAACACCAGCGGGAAGATGGGGCCTCCAAAGTAGGCGGTCGACATCGACCAGCCGCTCAAGGCGAGCTTGCCAACACCGATCGCGAGCAATGCGATGACGCCCAGAGTCGCCGCCTTGTCGACAGTAGGCCCGATCTGCTCGGTGCCCGAGAAGAGCAGGTACGGCGCGGCCACAGCGGCGATCGCCGTTGGCACGCCGCCCGCGAGAGCCCCAAGCCATGGTTTGGTGCGCAGCACGCTGGTCGCAAGGCGTGTCTGCAGGAGCGCTTTGCCGTACACGAGCCCCAAGATCCCTCCCGCCACACCGAGCGCAACCGCGAAACCCAGGTCGCTCAGGCGCAAAGTGCCCTTGAGGCCCGGGAACGTGAGCAACGTCGGGAGCGTCTGGCCGCCAAGGCTTGAGTACACTACCCAGCCGGCAGCACCCGCGCTCAGTCCCGCGACAATCGTCGTGCGGTTGATGCTGGCGGCTCTGGGGCTGATGAGTTCGGCCGCCAGCAACGCACCGACCGGAGCCGCCCCGAAGAATGCCCCGAACGCTCCCGCAACGCCCGCGTACGTCATGGTCCTGACGGCGTCGGGCTTGAGGCCCAGCCGATCGGCGATGAACGTACCGATCCCGCCGCTGATGTCGGTGAGAGCCGCCTCCGGCCCCACCGCCGCCCCGGCAAAAAGCGAGGACAGCGCAAACGCGATTCCCGCGGCCATGTTTCGGTAGCCCATACGGCCATCGCGATCGAACTCCGCCTCGGCCTCACCCATGTCGAAGGGGCGCTTGCCGTACGCTGCCGCGACCGCAGCGGCAATCGCAGTCATCACCGCAACCACCGCCACCCCAAGTGCCCAGGCAGGAACGCCGACTGCCATTTCAGGCAACGTTTCCCAGAGAAAGACGATGCCCAGATGCTCGGCCGCGAGGAACGTCCACGTCGCAAGTCCGCAGGCGATCCCGATGCCAACGGCAATCAGGAACAGCCGGGCCAGGTCGCGTGACACAGACGAGCTGTCGAGCGCTTCATCAGTCTGGGGCATGTGCGCACTGAGTCCCGGGTCGGGTGGTTCGATCCCCGTGTCAGCGTCCGGCGGGCTCACGTTTCGTCCCTGAACACGCCCGTGCCTAGCGCTTACCCTGAGAGTAGCCGGGCTTGGGCCGCCGCGTTCCCAGCTGACGCCAGTCGGTCTCGGTCATATCGACGTGGTAGTGCTCGGCGGCCTTGCGGATGTTCTCGAACGCAAGATCCCGGTCCTCGTCTGACACATCGTCGAACTCCTTGAAGTTGGCGATCGCATCGCGCACGTACGAGTCACCGGTGAGCGGCCCTTTGCGCTGCTTCGGGAACGCGAACGCCGAATCAGGGAGTTCTTGCTCTCTGGCCTGAGACAGCTTGCCGTGCGTGTCTCTCGGTCGCCATGTCGCCTTGCCAGCCATCGCGAGTCTCCATTCTCACAGCACCCGGGGGCGCGATAGTCGCTGGGTCAATAGATACCGCATGCCGGTCAAGTCGAATCGCCGAGGCAACACAGGCCTCTACCCGGAGCAAGCCTGCAAGAGACCCCGGCACGACTGCCGGGGTCTCGATAGGTGCTGGTGGGCCATAGTGGACGCGTTTCGAACCGTGTAACTTGTTCGCAATCGAACCAACCGCTCGTGTGCGTGCGTGAGAAGTCCTGCGTGGCCTCCGCAAATTCCGGGTGAAAGTAGTTCTCGAAGACTATGCGGCGATCGTGATGGGCATATGCCCGGTAGCCGATGCCGAAAGGAAGAGCCGTGTTCAGGCCCCTCAGCAGCGCTATCTCAGTCGTGGTCGTGCTGCTCGTTCTCACAGGTTGTGCAGACGCCGAACCGACGACTTCCTCCGAACCGACCGCTTCCGAACCGACATCTACGCCTACCACCACGACCCCATTGAGTGGTCCCTATCTCGGTCAAGAACCTCCCGGGATGACACCTGAGGTGTTTGCCCCCGGAATTGTCTCTGACCCTAATCTCTTCGAGTATTGCGGTACCTTTTCCCCTGATGGTAGTGAGTACTACTTCAACCGCATTTCTGCCGACTCAGAGAACACGCTACTGTTCACAAGAATCGTGGATGGAGCATGGACAACTCCCGAACAACTTGCGTTGACTGCCGGGTATACGGCTGGTGAGCCCCACCTTACGCTTGACAACAAGAGACTGTACTTCATGTGGCAACGACCCGTGCCTGAAGGCAAGCCTGGTTGGCCGGTGTACTACGTAGTCGACAGAACGGCGGGCGGTTGGTCAGAACCGCGCTACGCAGGTCAAGGTATGTTTCTAAGCTCAAGCCGGGATGGGCAGATATACACGACAGATATGTCTTCAAGCCAGACGTACTTGGCCAAAGTCACTGTTGCTGACGGAGTGTTTGTCGATTACGAGAGGTTGACTGTACCGAATGCGTCGGGAAGTTATGCGCACCCATGCATTTCCCCCGATGGAAGCTATCTTCTGTTTGATGTGGACGGTAGCCATCTATTCGTCTCTTTCAGAATAGCGGCTGGAACTTGGGGAGATGCGGTGGATCTGACGAAGCATGGTTTTGATCCCGTGGCCGGAGGAGCATGTGTTTCCCCCGACGGGAAGTACCTCTTCTTCGCCCTGAAGGACGACATTTGGTGGGTCGACAGCCAAGTGATCGAGGAGTTGAGGCCGAAGGAGTGACACTCGAGGCTGTCGTCCTGATAGCGCCTACCAGCTAAAACGCCCCTTCGAGTATCTCCGGAGAGACCCCAAAGGGGCGTTCTGTCATCCATGGTGGGCGATACTGGATTTGAACCAGTGACTTCCTCCTTGTAAGGGAGGCACTCTCCCGCTGAGTTAATCGCCCGCTTCTGAGTCTAGCTGGAGACTCATGATAGCGACCCCGAGCGCACACGCAAAGTGCAGCGGGATACCGCAGCTCAGGCGATGCGTCCGCCCGAAACATCCCGCGCTCGGCACGAAACTCGCTGCGCACGCCTCATGCGGATTCTTCATGCACTTACGTTTGTCGCGCTCCTGGGCACGCTCTCGGGAGCCACCCTGGCCGCGTCGCCGGCCCGATCGGCAGCGTTCCCAGAGGACGTCACGCCCAAAGCCCCCCTGCCTCCGGCCACCCGGGACGCACGAGATGCCGAAGCCGCACTCGATCGCCTGAAGTCCGAGTATCCGCTGCTGAGCGGCGTCAGGGTCAGAATAGGCTCGACTCCCAGGGGCGAGGAAGCGGTCGCCTACTATGCCCGAGACGAGATCCTCATCGACTCCGGACACACGGTCGACGTCGAGACAATCCTCGAGCACGAGATCTGGCACATCATCGACTGGCGCGACAACGGCCGGATCGACTGGGGCGAGTACGTTCCGCCCGCCAACCACATGGACTTCAGCAGCAGATCCTGAGCGCCAGCTGGCTCGCCCTCGCGCCACCTGCGGGGCGCACACACCCTCCCCACGCGTACGCCTCCGCGCGTATCCAACGTCCTCCGGACCGCGTTGAAACAAGTAGATTCACATTCCTTCTGGAGGTGTTCGTCATGAAGGGCTTCCCCGGTGCCCGGGTGGAGCCGCGGCGCTCGGCGCTTCGCGTCGTTCGGATCCCGCTCCTCGCCGCCCTCACCACCCTGCTTCTGCTCTTCCCCGTACTGACCGGATTCTCGGCAGACATCCCCATCGCCACGATCCCCGTAGGCGACGCGCCCGTCGCAGTCGCCGTGAACCCGATCAGTCACCGCGTCTTCGTGCCCAACTACTATGGCAGTTCGGTGTCGGTCATCGACGGTGCATCCGATACCGTAACGGCCACGGTCAGCACGGGTGATTTCACCGTGCCGATCGCCGTGGTCTCGAATCCTGTGGCAACGCCCGCCCGTGCCTACGTGGCCAACTTCTGGGCCAACACGATCACCGTGATCGACGAATCGACGAACGGGATCGCGGCATCCGTGCCGAGCAACGGCGTCCACGCGGGAGGCCCCCGCGCGCTCGCTCTCAACCCGTCCGGACCCACGCCCAAGCTCTACGTGGCCGACTACGGTTCCGGTCTGGTCACTGTGCTCAACGCCGAGACGTATGCGCAGATCAAGACGATCGCCGTGGGAATGTACCCCCGCGCCCTGGGTATCTTCGCCAGCGCCGGTCGCACGCGCATCTACGTTGCGAACCGCGGATCGGCGACGGTGTCGATCATCGACGGCGACACCGACCTGGTGGTCGCGACCGTCCCGACGGGCTCGGCGCCGAAAGCCATCGCCGTGGACCAGTCGACGGGCTACGCCTACGTCACGAACGAGGAGAGCAACTCGGTCACCGTCATCGATGACACCGACCACGTGGTCGCGACCGTTGCGGTCGGCGCGCGACCCATCGGTATCGCGGTCGACGAAACCGCAGGCCGCGTCTTCGTGGCCAACTACGCGTCGAACACCGTCAGCGTCGTCCGCACGTCGGACTTTTCCCACGAGGCAACGCTCACAGTCGGGACGAGCCCCTGGGCGATCGCCTTCGACCGCGGTGACGGCAAGGCGTTCGTCACGAACTACAACTCGAACTCGACCTCGGTGATCGACTCGTCGCTCGCCGTCACGACCGTCCCGTGCGGCACGAATCCCTACGCGCTCGCCATCGACGAGGGCGCGTCTCCTCACAAGACCTACGTCGGCAACTGGAACTCCGATAACGTGACGGTCATCGACGAGCCCGCGCTCCCGGAGCAGCTCGGCGCGCTCACCACCGCCGAGGCGTTCGCGGCCGAGGACCCGGTGCTCGTGACGATCGACCCGGAGCTCGACACGTCGGGCAGTACGGCGATCGCGAGCGGTTCGGCCACCGACGTACGCACCCGGTACCCAGCCGAGATCTCGGCCGTGTTCTACCGGCTCGCTCCCTCGGAAGAATGGCTGCGAGCGACGGTGACATCGGGCGAATACACGACCGACGTTCGCTGGGCGGCGGACCTGGGCGTGCTCGAGGACGGAGCCTACCAGCTCGAAGTGATCGCGCTTGACCAGATGAGTGCGGCGGCGGCTGTTTCCGACGGGGGCACGGCGGTTGCCGGATCCTCGATCGGCGGGTCCGCCGAGGCACAGTTCGAACTCGGCGCAGAGGCTCACCCGACTACGACGGGCATCGGGCTGCTGCCCGGACCGACCTCGTCTGCCCAGCTGCTCTCCGCGACCGTCACCTGCGGCGAGCCGGATTGCGTCTATCCGACAGGGACGGTCGTGTTCGAACAGCTGATCGACGGCGCATGGACGACGTTCGGATCGGCCGAACTGGAAGAGGGTAGCTGTGCGCTCGTGTTGGGCCGCTCGGCGCGTGGGACGGTTCGCGCGAGCTACCTCGGCGACGATCTGCACCTACCCTCGGCGAGCGAACAACTGGTACTGAAACCCGGTGCGGCTGACAAGCCCAGACTGATCAGCCCACTGCCCATCGAGTGACATGACAGGGCTAGCCCCCGAGCACGGCTACATCTGGTCGAGACCCTCCTGGACGCCCTGTCGCATGAGTTCGCCGAAGATGTTCGGGTCGAGCACGAAGGTGAGCGCGAGCACCGAGACCAGGATGTTGATGGCGAGCCATCGGGTGAACTTGCCCCGAGTGCGCACGATCAGGATGATCGCGCAGACCGCCATCACAGCCGGCCCGACCACGCGAAGGTCCCCCAGCGGCACGCTGTAGCCGGCGACCTCCTGCGACGTCGAGCCCAGGAACCCACCCAGGTCGAAGCTGATGTTGAAGATCAGCAGTATGAGCTCGAGTACGAGCACGCCACCCATGACCCACGAGGCCCAGCGAGTGGACTCGCCCTCGGTGCGGTAGATCTCGTAGACCACGCTCGGCGCCAGACCGAGCACGATGATCAGCGGGCTGTCGAAGATCAGCCCGATGATGATGCCGAGAAGCGCGACTACCGACATGATGGTGCAGATCATCGGCGCGTTCTTGGTGGGCTTTGCCACTTCCAGCTCCTTCGTGTCGCGGTTGGGGTTAGCGGTACTCGAGCCGACCTTCGACTTTCACGTCCAGGTTGTGCGTATCGGCAAGGCGCTCGTGGAGCACGCTTTGCGCCGAGGTCGCCACGACCTTCATGGGCGCCAACTTCTCCAGCTCCGCCGGAGGGATCGCCAGGTACTTCTCGGCATTCATGGCGTGGTAGCCCTGCACGCATATGCGGTACTGCCCCGCAGGATCGACCGGCGTGCCACCCAGGCTCAGCGAGACGAGCTTGTTGGTGCCGGTGTCGAAGATCGCCTGCACACCCTTGTTGACCTGGTAGCACTCTCCCTCGCCGTCGCGGTTCTCGTTGCGCATGATGTGGCCGAACGTACGCAGCAGCGTCTCGCCGCTGATCGTGTAACGCTTGAGCGTGTCGTCGTAGGGAAACGCCGAGACGAAGTCCCCCAGCGAGACGGCCGGCCCCAGCTTGTCCACGCGCACCGAGCCGGCGCCCAGCAGCACGACATCGCAGTCGACAGCTCCGGCGATCGCATCCGCGAACGCATCGCCCAGCTCGGTCTCGACCTCGCGCGCGGGGTGTGTGAGCGTGCGCGAGAAGCGTGTGAGAAGCGCATTGTACTTGTCGTCGACGACCTTCTTGAACGACTCGATGTAGTCGAGCAGCTTCTGGTCCGGCTCGGCAAGCCCGGGCTCGATGCGCACGAGCTGCCACGTGTGCGCGATGATCGCGTTCGTGTCGTCGTCGACCTCGATGTCGAAGCGCCCGATCTGGTCCGTGCCTACGCCGGCCTGGGCGATGAGCACGCCGTTCACCTCGGCAGGCCGCTCGAGGATCGTGTGTGAGTGGCCGCCAATGATCATGTCCACGCCCCACGCCGGGTCGAGCAGGCCCGCGAGTTCCTTGTCCGAGTCGAACCCTATGTGCGTGAGCAGCACGGTGAGGTCGATGTCGTCGTTCTTGTACGCATTGGTGATGCGGCCCACTGCCGCCGCAGCGTCCTCGACGTCCACGAAGCTACCAATCAGGCTGTCTTGCGAGATCGCATCCATAGCTTTGTCGGTGAGAATGCCGGTGAACAGGATCGAGAAGCCCGCCTTCTCGAGCACCAGGTACGGCTGCATGAGGCGGCGTTGGTTCTTGCGCATGAACAGGTTCGCGTTCACGATCGGGAACATGGCCAGCTTCTCGAGAAACAGCAGGTGGGGCAGGCCGTAGTCGACCTCGTGATTGCCCAGCGCGACTACGTCTGGCGACAGGTAGTTCATGATCTCGATGGTGGAGATGCCCTTGAACTCGGTGTCTATGAGCGAGCCTTGCAGCATGTCGCCCGCGATCACGTACAGGACGTTCTCCTCTTCCTCGCGCACCTTGTTCACGTAGCCGGACAGCAGCGCGAGGCCCCCCACGAGCTCGCTCTTGCCCTCGGCCATCTGGGCGAGGAAGTCGCCGTGCATGTCGTTGGAGTGCAGAATCGTGAACTTCTTGGTGCCCATCGCAAGGCCCTCCCCGTCGACGTCGGCGCGCCGCATCTCGGCGGACATGCCGCAAGACGCGCTATCCCCTGCGACGAAGATGCGCTACCGCGTAGGGGCAGGTCAAGAGCAATGGGCGCAGGCGTATCGCGGGCTACAGCGGCGGCTCGAAATGCAAGGGCAACGTGAGGGTGAACTTCGACCCGACCCCACGGGAGCTCTCGGCCGAGAGTTCGCCACCCAGTAGCCGGGCCAGCCTCGACGCGATGCTCAGGCCCAGACCCGTGCCGCCCACGAGCCGCGTCTCGTCGTCATCAACCTGCTTGAACTCCTCGAAGGCCTGCTCGAGCTGCTCCGGTCGCATACCCGAACCGGTGTCTTCGACGACCACAATGCAGTGCTCCTTGGTCGAGGTCGCGCTCACGGTCACACTGCCGGTGTCCGTGAACTTGACGGCGTTGTTCACCAGATTGAGCAGGATCTGACGCACCTTGAGCTCGTCTGAGACCAGCAGGATGTCGGACTCAGCGCCCGGAGTCAGCAGTTCCAGGCCTTTTGACTCCGCAACCGGACGTTCCAACTCCCCAACGGTGCGGATCGCATCGGCCATGTTGAACTCCAACGGAACCGGAGGCATCGCGCCGGCCATGATCTTCTCCAGATCGAGAAGGTCGGTGATGATCGCGAGCAGGTGCTTCCCGGAGTTGAGCACCATCCCCAGCTGGTTTTTCTGCTCTTCATTGAGATCTCCGGCCATCCCGTCCAACAGGATGGTCGTGAAGCCGATGATCGAGTTGAGGGGAGTCCTGAGCTCGTGGCTCATGTTGGCCAGGAAGGTGTTCTTCACGCTGCTGGCGGTCTCAAGCCTCCTGATGGCCTCCTCGCGCGCCGCGGTTCGCTCGTCGACAAGCCCCTCGAGGATCTGGGCATGCCGCTCGCGCTCCAGATACAGCGCGATGGCTGCCGCGGTTCGGGTGGCGAAATCCTGCTCGGCCGCATCGAGCCCCACGCCCGCATGGTCTCTCTCCAGCAGCAAAGTCCCAAGAAACGTGTCTTGCGAAGAGAACAGTGGGATCGTCAGTCGCATGGTCCCACCCACCGAAATGTCCTGGACGCTCGCATGCCCGGTCACAACACGCAGGTCGGGCCTATCCACCTCGGAGGCCGAGAGCGCCCGTGGCACGTGCGAGGTTCCGACCGACGGGTCCTCCGCTATGAGGGTCCACGTGTCTCCCTCCCACGCGAGCAGCTGTGTCCGCCTCGCGTCCAGGATGTCGCGGATCACGCTCAGCGCCTCGCGCATGGAGACGGGCGTCTCGCTGCCGGCAGCCAGCGCGGCGTTGACCCGATTGGCCCCCTCGCTGAGTGCCGAGGACCGCTCGAGCACCAGCTGTGCCTGCCGCAACGAATCGATATCGACCAGCGTGACGATAGCGCCCCTGACGCCGCCGTCGCCTGTGAGATACGGACGGACCGTCATACGGAACCAGCGGCCGCTCTCATCGCTGACCTCTTGCTCCATCGGTCGCCGGGACCGCACCACAGCATCGACGATATCCCCTACGTCCTCGGCGGCCAGTCGCCAGCGAATGTCGGTCAACCGGCGGCCGATATCACCCGGGATGAGATTGAACGCGTGCGCCGCCTCGGCTGTGAAGCGGCGGATAGTCAAGTCCGCGTCGAGCACCAGCATCGCGATCGAGGCGCTCACGAGCAGGTTGTTCAGGTCGTCGTTGCTCTCCGCCAGCGCGGTGTTTCGCGCCTGAAGCTCGTCGTTGAGTGTCGTCAGCTCTTCGTTGGTGGACTGGAGCTCCTCTTTCGCGGTATCGAGCTCCTCGTTCATGCTCTGGAGCTCCTCGTTGCTCGACTGGATCTCCTCGCTCGCCGCCCTGAGCGACTCGTACGCCGCATCGCGGCCGTCGCGCATGATCCGCAGGCGCTCACCCGCAGCTTCCACCTCGCGGCGTAGGTACTCGACCTCGGTCGACTCGGAGCCGGACTCCCCTTCTATACGCGAGACGACGGTGCCTTCGTTGAACAGCACCGCGTAGCTGACCGGCCGGTCGCTCGAAATGATGGGCACGACGACGATCCCGACTCCCACATGCCCGCCGCCGCCTCGGGGACGGACAGCTTCCCGGCGCGCCAGCTGGCCGGTTTCGCGCACTTGCTCGATCGCCGAGTCCACCTCGGAAGCAAGTCCCACGGACATCATGTTGTGGAAGTCGAGCGTCGCATCACCCGGACGGAACTTCAGATACTCACCGGCATCTCCACGAATCTGCCTGACAGTTCCCTTGTCATCGACCAGCACGGCCGCGGGAGCGTATTTGTCCAGGAGCATCGCGTCGAGCTGTCGTTGCGCGTCATCCCATTCGCGCTGTCTTTCCTCGGCACTCTCCCCGGATATCCGCGCTTCCGCCTGAGCGCGAGTGGCCCCGCGCGCGAAGTTGTCGAAAGCGAAGTGCGGCGTCTCGCCCTCCATCCGCACGAACACACCTTTGTGCGTGTGCCTCGAGAAGAGACCCGGTGCTGAGCCGATGCCCTCGGAGTCGCCCAGTACGAGCATCCCTTCCGGCACAAGCGCGTAGTGAAAGATGCCGAGAAGCCTGCGCTGAAGCGTGGTGTCCAGGTAGATGAGCAGGTTGCGGCAGCTCACGAGATCCAGTCGCGCGAAGGGTGGATCGCGGGTCACATCGTGGCGTGCGAAGACACACATCTCTCGGATGGTCTTGCTGATCTGGTAGCCCTGCTCGACCGGGACGAAGTTGCGCGCGAGCCGCTGTTCCGAGAGCTCGGTCGCGATATCCTGGGGGTAGACGCCTCGACGGGCTATTGCGAGGTCGCCCTCGCGAAGGTCGGACGCAAAGATCTGAACCGACGCGTGCACACCTGCGGTGTCAAGGTACTCGAGCAAGGCGATCGCTATGGAGTAGGCCTCCTGTCCCGTGGCGCAACCAGGTACCCATATCCGGACCGGGGATTCATCCGACCGGCGCTC
Organism: Coriobacteriia bacterium; assembly: GCA_041739935.1. Lineage (GTDB taxonomy): Bacteria > Actinomycetota > Coriobacteriia > Anaerosomatales > JAGXFU01 > JBGSMX01. Next base: position 10,699 of record JBGSMX010000233.1, read on the forward strand.
CATGATCGCCGGGAACACCTCGGCTTTCAGGGACTCGAACACTTCGGGATCACGGAAGAACGATGTGACCCTGACTAGCACGTCGTTGAAGAGCTCCGTGAGCTCCTCTGGTTCGGAATCGAGCAACGCAGAGTATCCGGCCATGTCCGCGACTCGCTTCGCCGCCATTCGGCGCTCGATCCGACGCAGCAGTGTTGACCGCTTGTAGTGCGTAAGGTCCAGTCCGGTCGTCTGCTTCACCCGTGTCAGGATCCCTTTGAACCCCACCTCGTTTTCGGCATCGAGAGTGACCGGCGCATCGACCTCAGGGGGCCCCGCGCGACGCACGTGCGGGTGCTCCGAGAGTCGAACGAGCTCTTGAGCGATCTCTTTGACCGGAAGCACCGCATCCGCGACTCCGGCCGCGATCGCGCTGTCCGGCATGCCTCTGTGAGCGGCGGTGTCGGGGTCCTGGACGAAGGTGAGGCCGTCGTGGTCCTTGATCGACGAAAGCCCCTTGGTCCCGTCCGAGGCCGAGCCCGAGAGCACGACGCCGATGGCCCGATTCCCCAGCGACTTGCCCAGTGACTCCAGGAAGATGTCCACAGTCAGGCTCGGTTTTGTTTCGCTGGGACGCGGGCTCAGAGCGAATGCGTCGCCGTTCATTCTCATCTCGGTGTTGGGCGGGATGACGTACACGTGACCCCGCTCCACGAGCATGCCGTCCTCGACCTGCACGACCGGCATCCGGGTCTTTCGCGCAAGAATCTCGGCGAGATCGCTTGTGTGTGTCGGTTGCAGGTGCTGTACGAGCACGACTGCGAAGGCCGGAGTCGCAGGCAGCGCCTCCAACAGGTCCGAAAAAGCATCTAGCCCGCCGGCCGACGCCCCGACGCCCACCACAGGGATGGGGGAATCTGTCGCCGCATCGCTGTGCGCCGTCGGCCCACCGGCAGCGGCTTGTACCCCGCGGTCCTTAGCCGCATCACGCCGTTTCGAACCCCTGGCCAAGCTTCCTCCCCCGTTCAGGCCGACAAATCACCCATCTGCGGCGACCTGGCAACCGCGCATGCTCATTTATACCCAGCCGCCAGCGCCGTCGCTTCTGGTACCGTATTCCTCACCACTGACAGCGCCCTTCGCGGGACGCGACGAAGACGGGGGGCTGTGAATGGCGACCAACCCGAAGGCGAACGACACGATCCGCAACCAGCTGGCCGAGTTAGGCCTGGCGGGCACCGGCGCCGTCCATCGCAACCTGCCACCGGCCGAGCTCGTCGCACGCTCGCTAGCGCGCGACGAGGGGATTCTCGCCGCCAACGGGGCCCTCGTGGTCAAGACCGGCGAGCCGTCCGGCCGCTCTCCAGAAGACCGCGTCATCGTCTCTGAAGGTCGTGCTGCCGAGGAGGTGTGCTGGGGCGACGTGAACATCCCGTGCGAGCCCGCACTCTTCGATCGCCTGCTCGACAAGGCGCGGGGCTACCTGCACACTCGCGACCTCTACGTGTTCGACGGTTTTGCCGGTGCAGAGCGCACGTACCGACTGCCCATCCGTGTCGTCGCCGATGCGACCTGGCACGCGCTGTTCGCCAACACGCTGTTCGTTCGGCCCACGCCCACCGAGCTCGAGGACTTCGAGCCGGAGTTCACCGTGATCGCCTGCGGGGCACTGCGGGCCAGCGCCGATTTCGACGGCACGCGCTCCTCGGTGTTCGTGGGAATCAGCTTCACGCGCAAGGTCGTCCTGATCCTGGGCAGCATGTATGGCGGCGAGATCAAGAAGGCCATCTTCTCGGTCATGAACTACCTGCTGCCGCAGCGCGGCGTGCTTCCCATGCACTGCTCGGCCAACGTGGGCGAGACGGGAGATGTGGCGCTGTTCTTCGGCCTGTCGGGAACGGGCAAGACCACGCTTTCCGCCGACCCGACGCGCCACCTGATCGGCGACGACGAGCACGGCTGGTCCGATCACAGCGTCTTCAACTTCGAGGGGGGCTGCTACGCCAAGACGATCCGCCTGTCACCGGAATCCGAGCCTCAGATCTACAACGCGATCAAGTTCGGCTCGATCCTGGAAAACGTGATCATCGACCCTCAGACGCGGGCCATCGACTACGATTCGGACTTCCTGACCGAGAACACGCGCGCCACTTACCCGCTCGAGCACATACCCGGCGCGGTGCTGGTCGGCACGGGCGACCACCCGCGCAACGTGTTCTTCCTCACGTGCGACGCATTTGGCGTGCTCCCCCCCATCGCGAAGCTCACGCCCGAGATGGCGAGCTACCACTTCCTCTCGGGCTTCACGAGCAAGGTGGCCGGCACCGAGGTAGGCATCGACGAGCCGCGGCCGACCTTCTCGGCATGCTTCGGCTCGCCGTTCCTGCCGCTTCACCCCACGCGCTACGCGAACATGCTCGCCGAGCGGCTGGGCTGGCACGAGACGGATTGCTGGCTCGTGAACACCGGCTGGACCGGCGGGCCGTACGGCACCGGGCACCGCATGAGCATCGACCTGACGCGTGCGCTGCTCTCGGCCGCACTCGAGGGAACGCTTGCCGAGACGAACTTCGTGCCGCATCCGATCTTCACGGTGCTCGTGCCGCACGGGCACCCGACGCTGCCCGACGATCTGCTCGACCCGCGCTCGAGCTGGGAGGACCCGGAGGCCTACGATGCGACCGCTCGCAAGCTCGCGGGTATGTTCGCCGAGAACTTCGAGCAGTACGTCTCCCAGGTCACACCCGAGGTGCTCGCAGCGGGACCGGACCCGGACGCCGGAGCGTAAGAGGACTCTCACCCTGCGCGGCAGATCGCGGGCGTAGAATCAGAGGAGCCTGCGAGTTTGGCCACCTGCGACTCCGCCATCGCCGCACGAAAGCAGGGCCCACGATGCGTTGCTCCCGAACCGTCCCCCTGGCGCTTGCGCTCGCC
>JBGSMX010000279.1:0-5377 GCA_041739935.1 Coriobacteriia bacterium
TGCCAGCCCTCGCCCACGATCTCGTCATCTTGCACGATCACGCAACCGACCATGGGGTTTGGCGAGGTGGTGCCCCGACCGTTCTCGGCAAGCTCGAAAGCGCGACGCATGAACTGATCGGTGATTGTCGACGCAACGTCGGTAAATAGACGCATTGGTCGCTAGGACCTTCCTTCTCCCATCCGGACTGTGACCGTCGGCTCCGGAATCTCACCGGATCGGCCCCTCTCGGGGTTCGCGGGCTTTCACCGCCGGTGGGGAATCTCACCCCGCCCTGAAGAAAGTGCAGGTCGCAGTGTAGCACACCGACCCCGCAACGTGCGCGCAGGGCAATCGGCAGACGGACCCTTCGGCTGTTAGACCACATCCCGTTTCTGAAAGGCGATCATGCCGGCCACAAAGAAGACGAGCGCCGCGATGCCGAAGACGATCCAGGTCGCTGCAGCCACTTCGAGGTCGTCGACGATCCGGTTGGGCTCCCAGTAGTTGAACAACGAGAAGTCGACCAACCACTCGGCCTTGTCGCTCAGGTTGCCCAAGACGTCCGCAAGGTACATGGCCACGAGCACGCCCAGGGTGATGCCGATCGTGCGGCCCTTACCCGAGGACACCGCCGAGATGAAGAACGCGAGCCCCCCGATCGCCAGCGACATCAGCGTGCCCACCACGAAGAGCAACGCCATCGCGTCGAGCGGGACGTCGACATCGTGCAGGAAGCCCGGCAGGTAGATCGTGGCGACCGTGACGAAGCTCAGGATGGCCGAATAGGTCGCCATGCCCAGATAGCTCGTGAGAGCGACCGTGGAGCGGGACACGGGCTGAGACAGAGTGACCTCCATCGTCCCGTCCTCGACCGCCCCGCCGAGTGCCCCGGCGATGAACGTGATCACGGCAGCGGCGATGATGAACACCCAGATGAGCGTCAGGTACTCGATGGCCATGAAGCCGCCCAGCGTGCTGAACTCGATTCCTGCGCCTCCGAATGCAGCCATCATCTCGGGGGTGAAGACCTGCTCGATCATAGCCTGGTAGTCGATGTTGGTCTCGATGATCGGGTAGAACGCGACCATCATCCATCCGTAAGCGGTCAGCCCGATCGCGTACCACACAAGCGAGGCACGGCGCAGCTCAAGTGAGGCCTTGAACATGGTCCAGTTCATCACTGACCCGCCTCCCCTTCTATGTGGCCGTAGTACTGCAAGAAGACCTCTTCCAGCGTCGCGTGCTCGATCTCGATGTCTTTGATGGGGTGCTCGAGCAGCCGGCGCAACGCCGCGTCGATGTCGCTCGCGATGGTTGCGGTAATCGTGTCCTCGGCAATCCGCTCGACGTTAGACGTGCCGGGGATGCCCGCCAACATCTCGTCGCTCACAGGTTCGCGGTACGTGACCTTGGCGCGGCGCATCGCCTTGTCGAGCAGCGACTTCACCGACTCCTCGGCCACCACGGTACCTGCGCGAATGATCGCGACGCGTTCGCAGACACGCTCGACCTCGGACAGGATGTGGCTCGACAGAAACAGCGTGGCGCCGTCGCGCGTGCGCTCCTCGAGGATGTCGAAGACGATCTGCTGGTTCAGAGGATCGAGTCCGCTCGTTGGCTCGTCGAATATCAGGAGCTCGGGATCGTGCATCAGCGCGAGAACCAGGGCGAGTTTCTGCTTGTTGCCCTTCGACAGCTCCTTGACACGGCGAGTCGGGTCGAACTGGAACCGTTCGCACAGAGCCTTGGATGATGCGGGGCGCTTGCCGCGCAGCCCGGAGACGTAGTCGATCATCCACTGGCCGGTCTGCTTCTCGTAGAGGGCCACGTCACCCGCTACGTAGCCGATGCGGCGACGCAGTTCTCGGCCGTCGACCCCCACCTGCTGGTCGAACAGGTATGCGGCACCGCTCGTGGGCCTGAGCATAGACAGTAGGCAGCGTATCGTGGTCGTCTTGCCCGCCCCGTTCGGGCCCAAGAAGCCGTATATCTGGCCGGGTCTGACCTCGAAAGACAGGTTATCGACGCCCCGGCTCTTGCCGTAGTACTTGGTCAGATTCTCGCAGCGAATAACCGTCTCGCTCATGGAGCCCCCGATTCACGCCGTGCCGTTAGCAGACCACGATTCCGAGGATACCCCAATCCGTTTACCCCAGGTGTGTGGTGCTGTTTATCCGTCTGAAGGCCACGCACCCGCAACCCGGCGCAAAGCCATAAGTTGCCCGAGCGTGTAGGCGTTGTGGTCCACCACCAGCAGCAGTTCGCGCAGGTATGTCTGCCCGTCGCCATGAGGAATCCGGGCGAACAGATCCACGCTCTCGCCAAGCGCAAGTGCTTTGAGCGCACTGATGTCCCGGACGAACCCCTCGACGCTCTGGTCCCACGCCGCTTCACTGGGTGGCTCGGCCGAGCCGGGCCAGTATGCGGCCAGGCCGTCGGGTTCAACGTAGTCACCGTTCACGCAGAAGCTGAGGATGTCGGCCTGTGTCAGCCGCAGATGCTCGATGAACTCCCACGCACTGTGGGCGAAACCCGCGGGCCTGTCCCCGCGCGCCTCAACCGGGTAGTCGGCTACCGCACGGGCGTACGTCACGTGCGCGTCCTCCCAGTCGAGCTGCCGCGCCAGGAGCTCTCGTAGCTGCTTGATGTCGTCCATGGCTGCCTCCCCGGGCAGAAGGATTCTGCGTACAGGCAGGTGTGTCCCCGCAGGCGCACACCGCCAAACGCCACGGACCCACACGCGGAATCTCCTACCGCGCCTCAGTTCCCCCGAGTTCAGCGAGAATCTCGCGCATGAGCGTGTAGACGCGGTTCGTGGGGTTATTGGGGACTGCGGCGGGTCCGATGCCGGTCGGCGTCTGCTCCGGTCCTGCCGAGAACATCGTGCGCGAACTCTCGTCGAACAGGTACACGGAGTGCTTCTGCCCACCGATCAGGGGCAGGTCGAGCTTGCTCGCACGAACGTAGTCGACGACGTCCTCGGCGGGGGGTGTTGAGATGACGCCGACGGTAACGGTATTGGGGATGTGATAACGCATGATGCGGGGTAGCCGGAAACGGCTCTCGGCGTATTCGCGCTGGGCCTCGTGCAGCGTCTCGAAGTCGGCGCGCGTGGTGGTTGCCGGGAAGGCGTGCACGAACACGAAACTCGTGCTCGGCATGAGCGGTCCCATGTTGCGGACTTTCCGTGTGGCCAGGTGGCCGTCGCCGACCGGCGAGCCCGCGATCGCGTAGCCGCGCCGCTGCAGGCTCTCCATTATGCCATCGACCCAGCTAGACATACGCCGAGCATAGCCTACTGTGCGTTCGAGACATTGCTTCTGAGTCACCCGCCTGCGGAGGAACTTGAACGCAGCCGAAATGCCGACCACGCCGCGTCGATACTCACAAGCCCAAGAGGTCGCATGTCATGCTTCTCGGCAATGGACCACACGCTGTCGCGATTCATGTCGAGTCCAGCTGCCTTCGATCCCTTGCGGTAGAAGACCCACAGCGCAGCGCCCGGGCCAAGGCTTGCTACCGCAGGCGGCATCTGTGCCTCGAGCTCGGCGCGGGTGCTCACGAACAGGAACACCAGCATCGCATCGGCGGGCTCGACGAACGCGACGTCATCAGGAAGTCCGAGCGATTCCACGACGCCGGGTGCCCGGTTCAGCACGGCGATCGTGGTGCCCGACTTGATGTGTGCCTTCTGGGCGACGGACTTCTCAGCCATCGTGGCCTCCGATCGGTCGAGCTTCACGCTCGTTACAGCGCGCGCTCCCCCGCCTCGCGAATGGCCTGCATCGCGGCCACGGGGTCCTCGGCACAGTAGATCGCGCTCCCGGCCACCAGGCAGCGTGCTCCCGCAGCCGTAACGAGCGGGGCGGTCGTCAGGTCGATGCCACCGTCGATCTGGATGAGCGGGCTGGCCCCTTCCTGTGCACACAGGGCGGCGAGCTCGCGGGTCTTGTCTACGATGCGCGGAATGAACGACTGGCCTCCGAAACCGGGGTTCACGCTCATGAGCAGGATCATGTCCGCCATGCCCAGGACGTCGCGAACCACGTCAACAGGTGTCCCGGGATTGAGCGAGACGCCAGCCTTCGCGCCGTAAGCCTTGATGGTCTGCAGCACGCGGTGGAGATGGTCGCATGCCTCGACGTGGACGGTCACCCAGTCGGCACCGGCGTCCAGGTACCACTGCACCGTCCAGTCGACGTTGTCGATCATCAGGTGCACGTCGAGCGGGACATCCGTGACGCGTTTGAGCGCTTTGACGACCGGAGGTCCGATCGTGAGGTTCGGGACGAAGTGCCCGTCCATCACGTCAACGTGGATGAAGTCCGCACCGCCTTTGGCGATGAGTTCGACGGCCTCTCCCAGGCGCGTGAAGTCCGCCGAGAGAATCGACGGGGCCATCAGGATGCGGTCGCTCATGTGCGCTCCCCTCGCGTAACGTGCGCTCTGAAGACAGGGTAGCGCAAAGCGACGGCGTGCGGGTCGGAGGGGCCGCCCCTGTTGTTGATGTCGGAGCTGCGGGCTATACTCGGGCTATACCAACTGGAGGTACATCGTGGTCACCAAAGTTCAGAAGTGGGGCAACAGCCAGGGCGTGCGCATCGGCAAGGATATCCTCGCTGCTGCGGCCGTCGATGTCGGCGATGAAGTCGAGATCTTGTTCCGAGAGGGCGAGATCGTAATCACAGCCGTCAGTCCGATCAGACGCGGGCTCGACCTCGACGAGCTGCTCGCGCGAATGCCGGACGACTACGACGCCGAGGATCTGGATACGGGTCCACCAGTCGGTCGCGAGGTCTGGTAGATGAGCGCATACATTCCACGCCGTGGGGACTTCGTGGCCATCTCGTTCGACCCGCAGGCCGGGCACGAGCAGCGTGGCCGAAGGCCGGCGCTGGTGATAAGCAAGGACGCGTTCAACGAGCGAACCGGGCTGTGCCTGGTCTGCCCCATAACGAACACGTCGCGCGACATCCCCTTGCACGTCCCAATACCGCAAGGCCTCGACGTCACCGGACATGTGATGGTCGAACAAGTCAGATCGTTCGACTACCGGGCCCGGAGCGTTTCGCGAATCGGACCTGCACCGACAGCGTTGCTGAACGATTCGGTCTCGATCCTCGATGCAATCGTGTTCTAGCACTCCGCGCCGTAACGCCTAGTCCTCGACGAGCCCCATGCCGTGCAGCTCGTCGCGAGCTTCTCGGCCCATGAGGGCCTCGGTGGCGTCCTCGAGCCGGCCCCCTTCATGCAGAATCGCGCGCACCTGAGCGGTGATGGGCAGCTCGACGCCTTCGCGCTCGCCCAGGGCACCCACCGAGATGCACGCCGCAGCACCCTCGGCGACCATCTTGGTCTCCGTCTCGTAGCTCAAAACCGTCCCGCCGCGCGCAAC
>JBGSMX010000023.1:0-27801 GCA_041739935.1 Coriobacteriia bacterium
GGCGCCCGTGGCCCGAGGCGGGGGTGTCGATCACGGCTTGCGCCGCTGCGTCGAACGCACGCCAGTGCACCCACCGGACCGACTCGGAGATCGCGAAGGCGAGCAGGCAGGCCAGCGCCGTTGCGAGCAGAGCCGTCCGGAAGGGATGCTGCCGTGCGAGTCCGAGAAGCCTGTCGCGCATGAGCATCACCACCGGGGTCGTGGGCACCAGGATACACCCGTGTTCTAAGACGGCTGCAGCTGGTGTGGTGGTCTCGATCCGATGGTAGACTGATGCCTGCGTTTCACACGCCCTCGTAGCTCAGGGGATAGAGCACAGGTTTCCTAATGGCATACAGGGTGTTTGACCTGCAGTTTTCTTGTGCCATTTGTCAGGGAATCGTGCTCGCAGAGGCCCAATGGCGTGTGCGCTCTCCAGACGAGTTGTGACAAAGGACGGCCACTCGCTCGCCGGCGTGCCGATTGGACGCGACTGGCGTAGACTACCAGTTGACGCTCACCGTGAACCAAACCTGGGGGATCATTGAAGACCGTCGAAATGATTGCGTACCGGTATCTCACGGACTCCGACTTCTTCAACATATACAAGCCAGCAGGCACCGAGACCGGCGGCGGCGGACAAACGTACATCGACTTTCCAACGGGCAGCATATCTGCAACCGAGTGGGATTCGTTCTTTGCCGGCGTACTGGGATTGAAGAAGTCGACCACTAACGCAGGGCGACCGCATTGGTCAGTTCCGGTTCACAGCATCGGGGTCGCCGACCCGGCCCCGCTTCAGACTCTGTCAATGTATCAACGGCGCGATCAGACAGTCTCGGTCGGCGGTCAGAGCATCAACACTCGTGCTGGAGACCGCGTAAATGGGTGGGACTCCTCTGAAGGTTTTCCTGAGCCGGCGGATCCGACCGCACGTCAAGGCCAGCGGCCCATAGGGCTTGTGGTCTATCTTGCGCGTACCGACGACCGTGAAGTTTGGGCAGGCTGGTTTCAACTCAATGCCGCATCTCCGCTCCCTCCACGCGATTCTGGATCGAAGTCGCTCCTCGCACCGATGATTGATGCTGCGAATCTCGGCACAGACGGCTCCGCCGGAATGATTGACCTCAGGAAGAAGGGGCTCGTCTTCGAAGAGACTGTCCGCGACAGCCCGTTCTACGTGACCGCGGCAGCCCCGGCACAGACGCCGGCCGTCCCTCGCCAGAAGGCCACGCCAATGAGCGGGACCAGATACGAGCGCACTGACGAGGAGATTCTGGGCGGCTTGTTCGCTGACGACGGATCGGTGGATGAGTCAAAGGGTACCGCAGAGCAGAAGGCGTACTACACACAAGTGCGACGGCGGAACACCAAGGCTGCCAGCTCACTCAAACAGCTGTACGGGTACGAATGCCAATTGACCGGCAGTGCTCAAGTATTCAGCAAGCGAGACGGAACCGGCTATGTTGAGGCCCACCACCTCGTTCCGCTAGGAGCGGGCGGAGCGGACGATCCGCGCAACATCATCGTTGTTAGCGCGATGGTCCACCGGATGCTTCACTACGCCGCGGTTGACCCGAATCCAATCGACCTCTCACGAATCGTCCTAGACAAGGACGGCTGGGGAGTACTAAGCATCCGTCTCGATGGCGACGACTACACCATCAGATGGCATCCAGGCCACGCGGCTGCCGTAGTGCAAGCGGCTGCGGACTAGGCTCGGTCCAGCACCACCAGATACTCTGTGAGCTCGGGCGCCAATTTGCTGTCGTTGCTTTTGAAGCGCTTGTGGGTGTACTCCCTCACATCAACTGCGCCGAACTCGGCGAACAGCTTCACAAGTTCATCTACTGGCAGAAGCCCGTCTTCGCTGTAGCTGACTATGAATCTGGGGCAGTTCATGCCGCGGAAGATTGCCCGGAACGAATCGCGAATCTTTGTCTTCGTGCAGAAGTTTGAGTACTGATCGCGCCAAGGCCGTAGCCCGCTCACGCCCACAGCCTCGGGTTCGTCCTCACGCGCCAACGTCTCGAGTACATGATAGTTCGCCGCATACTGGCGTTTCATGTACGGAGGGTCGATGTAGCACAGGTCGGCTTGAAGCCCGGCAGCTACCGTCTCGGCGTAGCCCTGTAGCGCCTGATGCCCGCCTACGTCATGGGGCAAGGGCACCCAAGCGGTTGGGGTCAGAAGCAGCGGTTGTTCGGCCCTTGCTGCGGTCTTCGACATGTAGTGGCCATACGTGCCAGCGATATTCGCGACATCATTCGAGGCCATTATCAGGTCGTGGAGTAGTAGTGAGTGCTCAAGATCCGAGAGCAGGCCCTCTGCCCGCGATTCACGAATCCACTGCCTTGCGGCGTCAATCCTCATGGCATTGTCGGGAGTGAAGTAGTTGCGGGGTCGCTCACCGTTGGAAGGCGCACCGCCCTTCGACAGCTCACGCATGAAGTAGCCTTCAATCGGCTTGAGGCTTGAAAGGGTATCTAGGACTCGCTCATAAGTACCGGTCGCCCGCTGAATGTCGGTCCGCAGCCTGTGCTCAATACCCGAGTAGGCCGGTGCACTGTCGAGCAATAGGGCCGTGCGCGCATGATGGAGGGAGTACGTCATGAGATCGTTCGCGGTGACGCGGTACCCCGTCGCACGTAACGCTGATGCGACGGCAGCCGTTCCGGTCATCAGGTCGACGACGTGTGATCCCTGTTCGCATGTCTCCGAAATCGTGTCCAAGACCCAGTCTATGATTCTCGTCTTGGTGCCGATGTACCGGTAGCCCATCAGAAGATGTCGCCCACCGTGATGGACTTCAGCGCTCTGACTGGCAGCAAGTCCTGCAGGGCGTAGAGCGTATCGAAGATGTGTTCGTAGTCTTCCCGAGACAGACCGAACACGTCGGCCACGAGCCGCTCTACGACCGCGTCAACGGCGGGTTCAATGTTGTGACCATCCCTTTGATTCCTAATGAGGGCTGCGGCCTCCATAACCTTCTCTGCGTAGTCGGCAATGCGGTCCGGTCGAGGCGCCGGCAGATTGAGAATGTGCTTCTGGGTGACGTACGGATGCGAGCGCCATTCCGTTTCCCCATGGGTCTTCACCAAGTGATAGTAGGCGGCTCGAGAACAAATGAGAGCGGCCGCGAACTCGATGGGCACCCACTCCGGCAGTGCTGCGTTTCTCTTGAACACATACACGACTTGATTGGTGTATGCGCCCGAGTAGTCCATCGCTGCCGAAATGCCAACGCCCGTCTTGCGAACAAGCAGTTTGGCGCCTTCGTAGAGCTCAGCACTCTTGTAGTTGATCCCTTCGCGGTCAAGGTCGATCCAGCGCGAGGCGCGTATCGAGTGCCTACCAACGTCTTCGCCAACGATGAAGGGTACGTAGCCCTCCAGGGGAACCGCCGAAACCATGACGTCTTCGCGAAGCGGACTGGATGTTTGATTGCAACTAGGGCAGATGCGGGTGTCTTTTGGCTTTGGGCTCCACATGCCGCAAGCAGGGCAGTGCACGACCTTGCCGTACTTCGAGAGCTCCACACCTCGCGAACTTGCAAGGTAGTCGGCCACGGTCGAGCCCGATGTTCGGAGCTTCCGTAGCGTATCACTGTCGGCATCAGTGGCATCCAAGTCGATGAGAGCGTCTCGATTCTCAAGGAAGCGAGAAGTTCTGACTTCGTGCGACAGGGCTGCCTCAGCATCAAGAAAGTCCGCTTCACCGAGGGCTATCCATCTGCGCCAAGGCGGGGTGAGGCGCATGCATCGTGTGATGCCCTCATCCGCAGGCGCACAGTTCCGACCGACGACCACCGCGCAGCCGCGGAAGACCGAGTCGAACAATCCCTCTCCCAGACGAGCGACAAACAGCAGTTGGGTTCGAGTAAGGAGCAGCCGCCTGAGCGGAGCGTGCTCTGTCGCAAAGATCGAATCAGGAACGATGAAGGCGTAGAAGCCATCTGGCTTGAGCAGATCCAAAGATAGCTCGATGAAGAGTTCGTAAGAGTCGAACTGCCCCTTCGCGAGAGTGTAGCCGGCTTGCATGAGATCATCGCGGTCTGCACTCAGGTCGGCGCCCCAAGGTGGATTTGCGATTATGATTCCAGGCCGTTCCGTCATTCCGGCCGCCCGGAGACAGGTGTCCCATCCGCTCACAGGCGACGCGTCGCGACGAGGCAGTAGAGCATTGCCAATATCGAGCTTCGTGGCTGCAACGGAGGGAAGACGGGCTGAGGCTTCCCTAACAGCGAGAGGATCAATATCCATTCCAAATAGCGATGTGGATACTCCTCGGAGGTCTGCCTCCCTCTTAAGCGCGATGAGGAGCTGTCCGTCTCCGCAGGCAGGATCGACAACTAGGGCGCGTTGAGAGTCGACGGAGACGCCTGAATTCGGAGAGATGCTGAAGTCAAGTAGGCGATGCGCAACGTATCGCGCCAAGCCTGAAGGTGTATAAACCGCTCCCTGAGAGTGGATCTCATCACTCGAAAGCCATGAGGCCCTCGACTCCAAGGCCACGTCGCCATTCCGATATTGCGCTTCTGGGGAAACGAGAACGATTTCCGGTGACACGGCTTACAGCACCCCTCGCATGACTTCTTCTGCAACGGCCTAATGCTACGACTGAGTCGTGCGGCAGACCCTCTGCCTGCAAATATAGAGGGCTCCTCTGACACGAATGGATTGCTGGTCCACTATACGTTGGATTGTATGCGACTCGACCCCCTCGCCACCATAGGGGAATGGCAACGGACGCCATTCGGCGCTGACCCAGCGTGGCTCGTAGGCGGCTACTTTCGGGGGAGCAGTATTGGAATAGAACACATCGCTACTTCGCGAAAGCGATCTCGAGATAAGTGCCCCGTACCCCCTTCCTGGTCCGTTCCGGGTGAAGGTGCCATCGGTAGGTTGTTCACGAAGGGAGGTGAAGCCGAACGGCCCGCTCTTCCATGTTGAGGAGGTGATGCAAGCAGTCCCGATAGCCGTGGCGTGAGCCACGGCAACCTGCGTATCTAGCACGTCTTCAGGCGTCCTGAGATCCAATCTCCGGGGCGTTGCGTCATCCGAGGCCGTACGGGCAATCCGTGCGGCTTTCTTGTTCTCCAAAGCGGTTTCGCCAATGGCTCGGGGTCGTATTTCGGCTCCGGGCCTTTCTGTTCCCAGACAAGAAAGGATCAAGAAGATGAGCCCATCTGATGTTCGTGGACTCGAGGATCACCAGATCCTAGAACTGCTCGTATCGCCTCGTCCCTCTGATGAGGCGGTAGCCTGGCTAGCCGCCGTGATATCTGACGACGCTTCGTTCGAAGGTGTTCGTGAGCTTCGGAGAAGGTTCACACGATCGACTGCTGAGGTGCCAGTGCCGACCACCAAGTCCGGTCAACACAAGAACGCCAACACGGTGGCTATCGATGCGGATCGGTTCCGCTCGTTTTGCTATCGGAGGCGTCTTGCACTCACGGCTGTGGGACCGATCTTCGGTCGGTGTGCCGGATGGGCGTCGGTCATTTGCCATAAGCGCCACGCCGGCTACTACGCGCTTGATGAGTTGGCTCTCGCCCTAGACATGCGTGTCGAGGAGCTCATCGACGAGATTGGCACCGATGATGAGCGGGCTCGCCTTGATGTCTGCGTTTAGCTCTGTCTGCCCGTTTAAGTTGACGGAATACAGGATGCGTCCATTGTGAGGCCAGTTCCATGCATGCATGAAATATTTGAACTGGTCGAACGAGCATCCTGTTGCAGTCACGTCGGCTGATGTATCGAGCATGATCCGTGGTCTAGCGGGTCATGCGTCTTCATCGGCCACAAGGGCAGGAAGTGGTCGCGACGTCACCTGCGTCGATGTATAGCAAGCTGCGCCACCAGGTGCATCTCGCCAGTACCGCTGATAGCATTGGCCGTGTTGGCGCAGTACAACCTGCACGCTTGGTGATGTGGACAGACCCCGTGCATTCGCACGGCAACGGGTCGTCTCATGAGGCCATATCGGCAGAATGTCAGACTTCCGGTGTAGGGTTCGCGTTATAGCTCAACGTACGCAGTCTCGCCATTCATGCGCTAGAAGGAGATGGAGCGGTGCACGTAGGCTCAAATCTGCCACCTGCATCAAGCGTCGTGGGTGACCAAGAAGGCGCATGTACGCCAAGACCTCGAATCTCGTTGGTCATCACCGACCTGGACAATACTCTTTGGGATTGGGTTGCCGTCTGGCATGCGGGCTTCGCTCCGATGCTCGAACGAATAGTCGAAATCAGCGGGCTCCCGAGAGATCTGCTCGAACGGGATATTCAGTCCGTCTTTCGTCGACATGGCACTTCAGAGTACTCAGGGCTGATCGAGGAGATCGACTGTCTACGAGAGAAGCATCCCTCTGGAGCCTTGGTGCAGATCTACCACGATGCGATCATGGCATACCGAGAAGGCAGAGCTGAGGCACTGAGACTGTATCCCGGAGTTCTACCCGCCCTGCAGAAACTCGCCAATCTGGGATGCCCTGTTGTCGCATACACGGAGTCGATGGGCTTCTACACGACTATGCGAATCAAGAAGCTGGGTTTGGATGGGTTAATTCGGGCCGTTTACTCACCGGCTGATCATGGAAGACCGGCGGGTAACCAGCGCACGCACGAAGACGACTGGTATGAACTCGGCAGTACAGTGCATCGTACGACCGCATCCGGCGAACTCAAGCCGAATCCGCACATCTTGCGGTCTATCATCGAAACGGAGGGGCAGGGTACACCTCCCTGTGAAGCTCTGTACATTGGAGACAGCCCTCACAAAGACGTTCGGATGGCGCAGACGGTTGGAGCGGTCGATGTGCTTGCTCAGTACGGCCAAGCACACGACACAGCAGCGTACGAACTCCTACGTCGCGTTACTCACTGGACCGACGAGGATGTTAGACGTGAACGAGAGATCCTTGCGAGTGGTGACGTACAGGCAACATATGTGCTCGACAGCGGTTTCGATCAACTTCTTGAACGCTTCGAGTTCGTCGTTCCACCAGCCAGATCACGGGGGGAGAATCCATGCCAGACGATGTAACGCTCAAGGAGAGAGTCGATTTCGCTCTCGAAGCTTGGAAGACCGTGGTGGAAGTGCAGGAGCACTTCAACACGATCGAGATGCAGATTCGCAATCTCGCGGTAACGGTGTTGACGGCAACAGTCGCCGCAGGTGGAGTTGTGTACAGCCAGGGCCAGCAGGCGATCGCTAGTGCTGTGGAATCAGGCAATCCGATTCCTGACCTGAACACGATTCACGTTGCGGCACTACGCTTCTCGGCCGCTGACATGATTATCTTCGGAGGGCTTCTCGCCTGGGGAGGCTTCTACTTCATGGATCGGTGGTGGTATCACAAGCTCCTGAAAGCGGCCGTGGACAAGGGTTCGAGCATTGAGCGCTTCGTTGCGGAAACACCCTACGGTGACCTGATGGGGCTGGCAGGCACCATTAGTGCGGCAAGTCCTGTCAAGCTGCTTTGTTTGAAGATCGGCTCGAACCAGAAGATCGACATTTTCTACGGTGTCGTTGCCACCGTACTAGTGCTGATTATCTGGTTGGTCTTCTAACCCAGTGATTGTCGCTGCAATGCGTACTGTGTGACATTCCCCGGAGTGTGCCTGCTCCAGCGCTCAGACATGACTGCCTACGTACGCTGGAGTTCGCAGTGCACCTGTGACCGGCTGTTCGCGTTGCAGTCAATGCTTATTCGAGCCTCTCGCTTCCGAGGGGCTCTTTTCTATTTGGAGGCGAAGCTCAATGCCATCAGAAGGTGATCGAACTCGGTTTGCCCAGTTCGCGCATTCGTGGCTAGCCACGTGCGGAATCGTTCGACTCAAACGAAGCGCATTCCAGCAGTACTCGGCTGTTGTGCGCCTGCATCTTGTCCCGGAGTTTGGAGAGGCTCAACTTTCCGACATCACAGCGGAGTGCATCCAGACGTGGGTGGCTTCGGCGATCTCAGACGGAGTTGCACCAGCTACGGTGAGGAACCGACTGATCGTGTTGAAGCGGATCCTGGCAAATGCTGTTGAGTACGGGCTGCTAGGAGAGAACTCCGTGGATTCAGTAGCGTTCCCACGAGTGGAGCGTCAGGAGATGAAGTTCTTGTCCCCGACAGAGGTAAGACGCCTGCTTGACGCAACACCTGAGTCATGGCGCCTACTTCTCGCTCTACCGGCGCTTTGCGGTTTGCGCAAGGGAGAGTGCTTGGCTCTTGAGTGGTCATCCGACATCGATACCGAGGCCATGTCGATCTCAGTCTCCAAGACGATGAGATCCGGCGTCGTCACGTCACCCAAGACCTCGAGTTCTAGATCAATCGTTCCGATGCCGGAGTCTTTGATCCCGTTGATAGATCAAAGGCGGAGGCAGTTAGGTGGTGCGGGCCTGGTGTTCTGCAAGTCGGACGGTCGTCCACTCAGTGATGCCGCTCCGAACAGAGTGCTGAACAGGGCACTCGAAAAGGCTGGGTTGCCGCACATTGCTTTCCACGGATTGCGCCATTCGTGGGCCGTTGCCCACCTGAAGGCTGGCACTGATATCAAGACCCTTGCTCATCTGGGCCGGTGGTCATCTACGCAGACGTTGCTCGATACCTATTCGCACGTAATCGGGATTGGAGGCGATGCCGTTCGACGCTTCGACGAGTTCATGAACGACCAGATCTAGATCCAAGAACGTATCTGTCTGCGAGAGCTCGATGGCTTTGGCTATCGGGCTCTTTGTCGTTTCAGAAGGAGTTGATGCTCTATGCGTAACCCGTCACTGCGGGTCTACAAGCCGTTCGTTGACGCACGTGTGCCGCATTATCACGTTGCGCTTGTCCGTGATGAGTCAGTGACCTATCAGACCGAGACAATCAACATCTCGTGTCCTGATGATGTCGCACGGGTGTGCGCCGATCTCAGAGCGGCCGACCGCGAAAGGTTCGAGGTCCTGCTCTTGTCCCAAAAGGGGAATCTGATCGCCCGGGTGCTCGTTTCTGTGGGCTCATTGAGCTCGGCAATAGTTCATCCGCGTGAAGTACTGAAACCGGCGATTGTCGCCAATGCTGCAAGCATGGTTCTCGTTCACAATCATCCGTCAGGTCTAGCGGATCCAGATGGACGATCTGCTGCCGAGCCCTCAGGGGCGGACTTGGCCTTGGTAAAACGCCTGGTCAAAGCCGCAGACTGCGTAGGCGTCGAGATCCTAGACGCATGTATCGTTCCAGGAGGTCCAGACGGAGAGGTCCATTCCATGAGGGAAAGCGGTCTTCTGTAGCTCAGCGTTTCTGTTTGTTTACCAGTGGGCGGGATTCCATACCGGGTCTCGCCCTTTTTGTTCCCGGAACAAGGAAGGATTTTGAAGAAGATGAGCAAGAATCACTACGAGGTGTTAGGTCTTGAGCAAGGTGCAGGGCAAGAGGAAATCGAGGCCGCGTTTCAGGAGTTGTTGGTCGTCCGTCGTTCCCGTCGTAGCAAGACGAGTGACCTTCACGCCGCGCATGCCGTCCTTTCGGACACGAATCTACGTCGTGCGTATGATCTGGCGCTACTTGGAACGGCAGCAACTGAGAAGCTGGCGAAGGCCAAGGATGTCGCTGTCGAGATGGTTGACCACGCGCGTGAGTCCATGCCTGACATTGACCTGCAGGCGGTGGCGCATGATGCGTGGCAAACGACGCTGAAGGCCGTCGTACTTGTAAGTGGATTCGCAGCCAAGGTCGCCGATGTGACTTGCACGGCGTCACGCAAGCTACAGGGCGAAGCAGCGAAGCAGATCTCTGCGTAGCAGTCGTAGAGGACTAGGTGGGCGGACCTCATGCGTCATCCTTCGATGGAGACGTGAGGGGTTCGCCCATCCTTTCTCCGCTTCAGACAGATCTCTGTTAAGTGCAGTGGTACACGGATGAGTTCGATTACTCCCACATGTGGGTCAGGAACCATCTTCCCGGACAAAGAAGACAGCCTGCTCGTTCGATTCTGCAGAGTTGATCGGCGGCTGTATGTATCATATCCATCGCTCAAATCGTGCGTCAGAGCCCAAATCGGCGGGTCGAGCGCGAGGTAGTGATATATAGATGCCTATTCCAAGGGTATTTTGGCCCGAAATCGCCGATTATGGCCGCGTGATCATATCTCTTGCTTGGTTGTGCAGGTCAATCCAGAACCTGAATTGATACGATTGCCGGGTTCTTGCGGCGGCAGTGCGATTGCGCCAGATCTCTTCTCCTCGACATCTGATTATGGCAACAGCACCGTCAGGGATGTGTCTTGTATTCGCGACCTGCGGGTTTACCAATCCGATATGTCGAAGAATGTAACGACCTCAGGTGCCGAAGTGACGAAACGGGCGGTTTCGGCGAATCCCCGCGTTCAGAGTGAACTGTTGTGTATCACTTTGATACAGGGCTGCGGATCGTGTGGCGCAGCGCCTCCAAGCTAGATCTGAATGATCGCGCCACCGTCGCGTCGGTCCCGGTGCATCTTGCGTGCGATGTATTCGAGGTCTCCGCAGCCTCTGACGTTGAACTTCCTCCATGTGCAGGCGGTTCTGTCTCGGCAGTCCGTGCAGGACCGCGAGCCGGCACGTCTCACCATTGCGCGACCGTGCTTGTGGAACCAATAGCTTCTCAGCTCCTCGGCGTCGATCTGATCGTCTTGAAGAACGACATGCGCATGCCAGTTCTGGTCTAGGCCAAGTTCGACAACGCCATCCGCGCAGCCACTGTATCCCTTCTTGTCTAGGGCGGTCTTCACTGCCTTCACCAGTTGGCTGTGATGCTTCGGCCGCCATTTCCTCGGGTCGATCGTGAGACACGCGACGGTGCCCATGTTTCGCTGGCTCCACCAGTCAACGTACGCCTCCGAGTGCGCGACTACCTGAGCCTTTGTCATCGTCACCGTGCTCAACTCCTTAGTACTTCACCTTTGTGCGAGCAGACTCCCGTATAGACAAGACGGTGTCCCGTTTGCCATTCGTGAGAGTGATATGTTCCTGACACTTGCATTCCAGGAACATAAGTGTATCATGCTTCTTGGCAAGATTGTTCCAAGTAACTGGAGGCGAAGTGGAGCTGGAGTCGGGCAAGCTCGTAACAAGAGCTCAGATATCAACTGCGCTCAAGGACGGCTTCCGAATTAACCAAGGTGAGCGAATGGTGAGGTACGCCCTCGATGCACTGGAGATTGGGCCGGACGAGCGCCGCGCTCGCCAAGGTCAGCCAGGCGGACCCGTGAGCTACTACGACCCGATTGCGTTGTGGACCATCGCTTCGGTGTTTCACCGTAGTCGGCATTCTTTGAAGCCCGGCAAGGACAGACTGCGGCCGTACCGACGTATTTCGCGGACGCTTGCCACAATGCCCGAGGCCGCGTTCATCCCCCGCTTTGTCGAGGATGAGACCTTCGCGGCTCAGCTGCTCTTGGTGGGCTGTCCTGATCTGGGAATGGACCCGGTTCGTCGGCGCGAGTACATCGCTGACCATCCCTGGCTGTTGGGCTGGTGCGGTAACGGCAGCGGCTTCATGACCGAGGCGCTGCTTAGCTGGGAGGTCGCATACACCGACGTGCTGAGTCGCCTCAAAGCCGGCGAGTGCGAACAATCAGGCGACGGATGGCGTAGCGTGAGCGCTCGCGCCTTCGTGAAGGATCTTGGAGACAGACTATCGAGACTGGACCCTGCATTGACCGACGCGAATGCCAATCCAGATCTACCCGACGAAGGAGGTGACGCCGGCCAGCAGTAGCTCGTCCTGCTCAGTTCTCGATGTGATTCCCATCGTGAAAGGCCAGCTCTGCCGCACGATGTGGTGATTGGCGAACGACCGAAGCCTTGTCCCGCAAGGGCCATCAAGAGCCATGAGCGTGTCCTGTTTCGTGTAAGAGAAAGGATGCGCAATGTGCGCCTCTTCCCCTCCCGTGTTGGTGCCCAAAAGCACCAGCCCGGGCCGTATCGACCGTCTGCTTCGTCCCAGTGGCGCAGCAGAATATCTAAACGTCAAGATTGGGTGGATCTACGACCACGCTGACTCGGGCATGATGCCCTGCAGTCGCGTGAACCGCATGATCCGCTTCACGCAGGCAGGCCTAGACCAGTGGCTTGAGTCACGTTGCTCAGGCTTCTGCGATGGCATGGCTCATGACGGCAGCCAGCTGCTGTCCGTGAAAGACCTGCAGGAGTATCTCCACGTATCGCGCTCGTGGATATATGAAGCGCGTCGCTCGAAGCGCCTCCCCCACTACAAGCTGGGCGCGTTGTGCCGCTTCTCCCGCCCGATGGTCGACGCTTGGCTCGTGAGTCCGTTCGCAGCAACGGCCACCGGGAGCGTTGGAGGCCCCAATGGATGAGGATATCCAGAGGATCTTCGACCTATTGGAGCATGCCGTCTACATGCACATCCTCGCCGTGAAGAGCGGTGCCGTTCCCGAGAAGACCGACACGTTCAGCCGAGTTCCTGCCAAGCGTGCGGCGCAGACTCGCAAGCGATGGAGCCTAGCGTCGCTCGATCTCACAGTTCACGGCGTGGCAGTGGAGCCCCATGAACTGCCGGCAGCGCTTGCTGTCCCATACCGTCGCCGCTACCGGGCCGATCAGCATGATCAGCTCCAGCGGCTGGTCTGCCTCGTCGATCGCCTCCGCGCCCCGATCATGGAAATCCTGATCTCCTGTCGCATTGAGACGACCTGCGCGACGGAGGCGGGACGCGAGCTGGGAGAGCATCTCTTCTACTCGTTGGCCCACTACGACTTCGCTGACGTCGTGCAGTTGGCAGACGACTTCCCAGATGTGCGTGCTGGGCTGGTTGACGTACTGCGCATCACGCGCAAGGAGTTCCAGGCTATGGACCAACTCGACAGAAATGAGCCATCCAGCGTGTGGCGTGAGCCGGAGAAGACCGGCCGCTTCTCGCTACATTTGGCTCGCAAATAGACCATCCCCCTGCTAGGGGGTGTATCGCGATCCGTCGCTCATCTGGGTCGCAGAAAGGAATCACCATGGCAATTGAGATCCGAGTCCTAGCCAACGGAAGCAAGCGCTACATCGCCCGCGTCTGGGATCCAGAGCTCGGACGGAAGGTCAGCAAGTCCTTTAGCCGACGCAAGGACGCCGAGCGAGCCGAAGCGGACATGAAGATCCGCATGTTCACGGGCGAGCGGCTGGAACGTCCGAAGGACGTGCTCTTTGCGGACCTCGCAGTGGAGGTGTTGGCGAACTGCACGGCCGGGACTTCGACGATGAAGGACTACAAGCACATCAACAAAGGGCTGATAGCGCTCATCGGCAAGAAGTCGATGCGGCAGCTCACTGTCCAGGACATCGAGAAAGTCGTAGCTGAACTCAGTCGCGACAAGGCCCCCAATACGGTGAACAAGTACGTCATCCGACTCAGGCACATCTGCAGGCGTGCGATCGCGTACGGCTACATCAACGTGTCGCCGGCGGAGCACATCTCGAACAAGCCGAAGATCGGAAACGTGAAGAAGATGGAGACGCTCAGCAAGACCGAGATGCGCCTGCTTCTCGAGACGTGTGATCCGTACTGGCGCCCTCTGTTCACGTTGTGGTTGGCGACAGGAATGCGCCGCGCCGAGATCTTCGGTCTGGACCCATCTTGCATCGATTCCGTGAACAACAGGATTCACGTTCGCCAACAACTCCGAGACGGGAAGATCGTCCCCTATACAAAGAATCACCATCCGCGTGCAATCGATGTCGCGCCTGAAATTATCGGGTTGGTAGAGCGACACATGGCTGATGCACCATACATGCCCGGAACCGAGAAGGTCGTCTTTCCTTCGATAACGGGCAAGCCAGTGCACGTCAGCGACTGGTACCGCGATGTCTTCAAGCCTTTGGCAATCAAGATCGGAAGACCGGAGATCGGCACACACGCGCTGCGTCATACATACGCAAGCCAGGCGCTCTCCGTCGGGATGAACATCAAGGTTCTGCAACAGATGCTAGGTCACGCCGACGCAAGTTTGACTCTGAACCGGTACTCACATCTGATACCATCGGACAGCCATACTGCGGCGCTGAGATTGGCCAATCTCCTCATCGAAGAAGTGCTCGAAGAGACTTCCATGACAAAGGACGGCCACTCGGCAGCGACGAGCATATACGTCGCGATGGTGGCGTAGCACCTCTCACCAGCAGTAATATGGTATTTCGCCCTCGTAGCTCAGGGGATAGAGCACAGGTTTCCTAAACCTGGTGTCGCAGGTTCGAATCCTGCCGGGGGCACCACTCGAGAAGAAAGGCCGGGCGCGCGATGCGCCCGGCCTTCTGTGTGCTGCCAAGACTCCTCGGCAGGTGTGGTAGGGGACCTACCAGCCGCTGCCGTCTGAGACGCCGTCACCGGAATTGGGCGCTCCGCCGACACCGGATCCCATGGGAGCGTCGAATCCGCTGCCGTCAGAGATGCAGTCGCCGGAGTTCGGCGCGGGACCCGGTCCCGCAAACGCTGCGCCCACCATGCTCACGGTGAGGAGAACTGCCATCGCAATAAGTAGGATGGTCCTTCGTGTCGCCTTGCCAGTCATGTTCTTGCCCCTTTCGAATGGCCGACCTTTTGTTCAGCTCCTCGGCAATCAGAACGCGGAGTGGACACGGGCCGGTACGCGAAATTGGCTTCAGGCATACTCAGGCTTGTGGTCCTAGTGACGTGGGACACAATACATTGTGTCTGTGGAATATGATGAGTGATGAGTGCGATCGAACGCGTAGGGAGACCCAGTGAACGCAGATCGCGAGATGACCGGCCTGTTCGAGAACAACCACGCAGCGATGCTTCTGGTCGACCCCTCTGGCGGCCGGATCATCGACGCGAATCCCGCTGCCGAGCGGTTCTACGGTTGGTCTCGCGACGAACTGCGCGCGATGAAGGTCACCGACATCAACACGCTCGATGCAGAGCACGTTCAGGATCAGTTGGGACGCGCCAAGTCCGAGCAGCGCAACTTTTTCGAGTTCACGCACCGGTTGGCAGACGGCACTGAGCGTGTCGTCGAGGTACGAAGCGGACCGGTGACCGTCGAAGGCGAGGTGCTGCTGCTGTCGATCGTCCACGACATCACCGCCCGGACCGAGGCGCAGGCTGCGCTGGGCGAGAGCGAGC
The DNA here is from genome assembly GCA_041739935.1 of Coriobacteriia bacterium. Classification (GTDB taxonomy): domain Bacteria; phylum Actinomycetota; class Coriobacteriia; order Anaerosomatales; family JAGXFU01; genus JBGSMX01. The sequence goes on from JBGSMX010000023.1 coordinate 15,088, forward strand.
GCCGGCTTCGCAAAGCCGAGGAGGTGGCCGGGCTGGGTCATTGGGCCGCCTGGATCGACGACGGCCGGCTCGAGGCATCGGAAGGCGCGCATCGCATTTACGGCCGTCCTGGCGGCGTCACGCTTCCGATCGTCCAGGCCATGGTACTTGACGAGTACCGCGACATGATGGATCGGGCCCTCAGCGGTCTTGTCGCATCCGGCGAACCCTACGATGTCGAGTTCCAGATTCACCGAGAGACGGACGGAGCCATCGTCGACGTACGGTCGATTGCAGAGTACGACGCCGAGACGCGGGTGGTGTTTGGCGTGATCCAGGACATCACCGCGTACAAGCGCGTCGAGCGGGAACTCGAGCGCCATCAGACCGATCTGGAGTCGCTCGTGGCAGAGCGCACGCACGAGCTTGAGGACCTCAACGCAGAGCTCGTGAAGGCGACCGCTGCAAAGAGCATGTTCCTCGCCAGCATGAGTCACGAGCTTCGCACGCCGCTGAACTCGATCATCGGGTTCTCCGGGATGCTCGCCAACGGCATGGTCGGCGCACTCAGCGACGAGCAGCGTGCCCAGGTCGAGATGATCCATAGTTCGGGTTGCAGACTGCTGGGGCTGATAGACGAGATTCTCGACCTGTCGAGGATCGAGGCTGGTACGGTGAGCGTGGAGCTGGCCTCCGTCGACATGTTCGAGGTGGCCGCGGAGGTCGTGGAGCTGCTTCGGCCGCTGGCCAGTCAGAAGGGACTCGATGTGTCCGCGCACCACACGGACCAGGCAGGCGCGGCACACACCGATCGGCGCAGAGTCTACGACATCCTCATCAACCTCGTGGGCAACGCCATCAAGTTTACCGATTCCGGTGCGGTAACCGTGAGTGTTGAGCCGGGCGAGGTCGGGTGGATTGACGTTGTCGTGGCAGACACCGGGCCCGGAATACATGCCGACGAGATGCCCTTCATCTTCAACGCGTTTCACCAGGCAGGCCGGGCAGATCGCGGGCCGGAGATGGGTGCGGGGCTCGGGCTGTCGATCTCGCAGGAGTATGCGCACCTGCTGGGCGGCGATATCTCGGTGCGAAGCCGCCTCGGCGAGGGTGCCCGCTTCACTCTGAGCCTTCCGCTCGAGACGAGCTGAGTGCGGCTGGTGTCCGGGCCGTAGCTTGTTGAGCGTACCAAGGCCGGGCACCCATTCGGGGGCCCGGCCTCTCGATGCGCGCACAGAACCCGAGCGGGCGCGCAGCCACGGCTGCAGCTGCCGGCGCCCCGTCAGCTATTGTTCGCGCCGCCGTATCTCGTCAACCGCGTCGTTGAGCACCTCGGCGGTCGCGAACGGCCGCATCTTGTCGCGGATGTTGTCGAAGATGACCGGCAGGTCCGCCGTGGTCAGGTGCTCAGAGGTCTTGCCCAGTTGCATCGCGCTCGATCGAACGCATATCTCGGCCGCAGGCCTTCCGACCAGCGGAGAGAGGACTTCCATGATCGTGTCGTACACACCCATGACTGTGTCACCCTCTCTCATGCGGCGCGCTTGCGCGCACCAAGCTGGACATCGACGGCCAACGACGCTCCGACTGCGATAAGCAGGTAGCCCAGCAGCCAGCCAAGATCGATCGGGCTGCCGGTCTGGTACGTTCCGTTCCAGGTGGTGATCGTGAACAGCACGTCCGCGGCGAAGATCAGCAGCAGACCCTCGATCACGGCCCACCACGGTCGCACGAGCGTTCCGGCCCTCATGCGCACGGCTGTGATGATCAGCGCGATGACGGGGAAGAGCAGCAGCCAGACATCGGCGATCGGATACACGAGGCTGAGGACCGTCTGGAGCGTGCTCATCTCCGTGTCGGCGATGATCGCCGCGCCCACTACGAGGTGCAGAGCACCTGTCGCGAGCACGCAGATCGCTGCGGACACGGCCAGCGCCGGTCGCAAGTCGAAGAGCTTGCGAAACGACAGGAGCGCGGTCAGGACCCCGACCCCCAGAAGCGGGAAGACGAGCAGGTAGAACACATCGGGCACGCCCGGGAAGGGAGCCTCTTGAGCCAGGGCGACTTCGTAGTAGGCCCAGACTACGCTACCCACGAAGTACGATCCAGCGCCCAACGACAGGAACAACCATTGCCTGCGTAGGCTCTCGCCCGGTGCGAACTGCAGGGCGCACCACAGAGCTGCCGCGAACGCGAAACCCACTCCGATTACGCTGGGCAGGTTCGCGATCAGTGCGGCGTTTTCCTCGCCGCCGAAACCCGATCGCACGAGCATGAACAGCGCGAGCGCCAATACCGTGCCCACGCCCGCGATCGTCCAGGTACGTGTCGAACCCCGTCCGTGCATACATGACCTCCCCGGGTCGTGCGTAGCGCGCCCGCACGTAGTGCGCTCCGCGCGTCTGACACGCTGCCAGTTCGTACCGACATCGCCCTACGATGTCGCCTCCGGCTACGTTGTCGGCATATACACGAGTCGAGCACAGGGGGAGGTATTCCGGCGCGGCCTGGGCCGAGTAACGCGCGGGGTTGCGCTACTCGGCGATGCCACCGGTGTCGCTGATCTCTTCGATTGTGCTGATCTCGATCTCGGGACCGGCCATGCGGATTGATGCGCCCTCGAGCCGGGTGCCCGTGACGTCTACCGTGGCGCCCTCGAGCGCTTCGAGCTCTGCTGCGAAGTCCTGGGCGTTGGCGATGACGGCCACGATCTCGCCGAGGTTGCCCTCGGACTCTGTGCCGCCGATAACCGCCCAGAAGCCGCCTTCGAGATCCTGGTATTCGAGGGTGCCTATCGCCAGTACGGTGCCGTCCGCCTGGTCGTAGAGTCCCGGCGCGAGGCGAAGGCCGGCGGCGGGCTCGGAGATGGGTGCCGGTTCGGGCGTGGGCTCGGGTCCTGGCGCCGCTGTCGCACACCCAGTCAGGAATAGCGAGAGGGCCAGCGCGACCGGTATGAGTGTCCCTTTTGCGTCCATGGTGAAGCTCCTCTCGGAAACGCTCGTACACTATGGAACAGTCGTTCCATAGTGTCAGACGCAATTTCAAGCGACCCGGTTCTGCTCGTGCTGCCGCTCGGCGTACGGCTTTTCCGCGAACGGCAGCGCACACGGGCGTATTCTGGGCACATGGAGTGTGTTCGAACGCGCGAAGGATGGCCGGCGGGGGCCGGCAGTCTCGATGGGGCGTCGCGCATGTTGCCTCAGGGGGGCGCGTCGGCAGGTTTCTGGGGAAGGCGGGGGCTCGTCATGAAGCGTACGATGCGAATCCTACTGTCGGCGACCGTGATCGTGTTGGCGCTCGCACCGCTGAGCAGCGTAAATGCGCAGACCAGTGCGCCGAAACCGGTTGAGATCGCGCCGTGTGAGGGCGGCGAGATCGGCGACATCGGCGCGTCCGGCAGCAGCGACGTCATCGGGACGCTCGAAGCGGACTACGCGTACCCCGACATATATGAGGGTCCGGGAGACGGCACGGGCGGCGTAGCTCCCGCAGTTGCTGTGATGCGCGATATGGCGCCGCTGCTGCCCAGATGGTCGGCATCGCTTCCCGGATGGGGCCTCGAGCCCTACACCGAGCAACACACCATCGACACGGCGACCCCTTTGTACTGGGACGAGGACTGGTACAAGCTGACCGTCTCGCCGCAGGACTTCGCCGACTGGCCTCAGCTGTCGTACCGCATCGACGCCTACACCCCCGACCCGGACACCGATCTTGTCCTGGACGTCTATTCGCATGCATCGCTCGCGACGAATGCGAACATCCTCTACGGCATCGATCCCGCCGCACTCGTCTCGAACGACGACTGCGCCTGGAACTACAACACGGCGGGAGCTGGGCGGTGGTCGTCGGTCACGTTCGTGCCTCCGGCAGCGGGTGAGTACCACATCCGGGTCAGGCCGTACTACTACGGCGTGGGCACTGGATTCACCGGCGAAGCGGGCCCCTACACATTCCGAATCAAGGTCGGCCAGGTCAACCGCCTGTACGGCGCAAGCAGGGTCGATACGGCGGTGCGCATATCTCAGGAAGGGTGGGCCACCTTCCCCCAGGAATCAATCAGCGCTACCGCCGTCATCGCGTACAGCCAGAATTACCCCGATGCGCTTGCGGCAGCGAGTCTTGCGGGCGCATCCCACGGTCCGATCCTGCTCACTCCGAGTACGTATCTGCCCGGCTCGGTCGCCGACGAGATCAAGCGCCTGGGCGTGCGCGGAGTGTATGTCGTTGGCGGGGAGAGCGTGATCACGCAAGGTGTCATCGATGATCTGGAGGCGTTCCTGCCTGCGAACCGCGTGGTACGGGTCGCCGGGTCCAATCGCTACACGACTGCGGTCGAGATCATGAAGACGACCAAGAACTTGATCGAGTACAACACCGGTCACTCAATGCCTGAGGTTGCCTTCCTGGTTTCCGGCACGAACTTCCCCGATGCGCTCGCGGCTTCCGCGATGTCGTACAACCAGTCGGTGCCGATCCTGCTGACACCGCCCGCGTATCTGCATCCTTCCTCGGCAAGTGCGCTTGCCATGTACGGGATCGATGATGTAATCGTGGCGGGCGGCCCGGCAGCGGTGTCGGACACCGCACTGGGCCAGGTCTCTGACCTGGGGATTCCCAGCAATCGGGTTTTGCGGGTGTCGGGGAAGGATCGATACGAGACTGCCAAGGAGATCGCAGCGTGGGCGTGCGATCTGAAGGGGCCGGGCACGCACCTCGACGGCGACGTGGGGACGACCAACAACCCGACCGCGCTCCAGTGGCTGTCGCATGCCGAGTACAACGCATACGCCTCGGGCGCGACGTACCCTGACGCGCTTGCGGGCGGTGCGCTGGCGGGCAAGATCGGCGCGCCGATTCTGCTGACTCCGCCGCTGGTGGGGACGCCGTTCCTGTTCGGTGCTGACGGTGAGATCCCGTTTGGCTCCACCCAGTGGTACACGGATCTTGCGGTCAACGGGCGGCTGCCGATTCGCCAGTCGTATCTGCTGGGAGGGCCGGCTGCGGTCAGCAACGGGGTCTACTCGGAGATCGACAACAACACGGGCGAGGCGCCGTAGCGTACAGGTCGGAAGGTGCAGGCTCACAGGTCAGGACAATGATGGAGCGCACACCGAGTAGTGAGGTGACAACCATGGCACGCAGAGGGTTGATCGTTCTGCTCGTCGGAGTGCTGGTGCTCTCGCTGACACCGCTGGCCTCTGCCAGTACGACCTCCAAAGCCGATGATGAAGCGGGGTCAGGGGTGGGGGCGCTCGCTGCTGACTCGGCGCCGCTGGACATCTACGAGGACGCTGGCGACGGGTTCGGCAGCGGTGTCCCCCCGGTCTGGAGCGAGACTCGCGACATAGCCCCGTTCCTGCCCCGCTGGGATGCCGAGACCCCGGGGTGGGGGATCGACCCGTATATCGAGCTGCACACGATTGACACTGCTACGTCGGTCGCTTGGGACGAAGACTGGTTCAAGCTGACGGTCTCCGCGGCTGACTTTGCCGATTGGCCACTTTCGTATCGCTTCGACGCATACGCGGCCGACCCGGACACGGACCTGGTGCTCGACGTGTACTCGAATGCGCCTGCGTATGCCGATGCGGATTCGATAGCCGGTGTCGATCCCGGCGCCCTTGTGTCCAACGACGACACGCCCTGGGGTACGATTCTGGGCCCCGTCGAGAATATGCGGTGGTCCTCGGTCACGTTCGTACCGCCTGCTGCGGGCACGTACTGGATTCGCGTGCGCCCGTTCTGGGAAGGCGCGGTGACCGGTTTCTCAGGATCTGCCGGCGCGTACACCTTCCGAGCCAAGGTCGGCCAGGTCAACCGGCTCTCTGGCGCCGATCGCATCGCCACGGCGGTCCGCATCTCCCAGGAGGGCTGGCCCACGAAGCCTCAGGAGTCTCAGGACACGACCGTAGTGCTGGCATACAGCCAGAACTACCCCGATGCGCTTGCGGCCGGGAGTCTTGCTGGCGCGAGCGGCGGGCCGATCCTGCTCACCCCGAGTGCGTACCTGCCCACATCGGTCGCCAACGAAATCAAGCGCCTCGGTGCGCGCGGCGTCTACATCGTGGGCGGAGAGAGCGTGGTTTCACCCGACGTGGTCGATGACCTCGAGGCATTCCTGCCCGCGAATCGGATCGTGCGTGTCGCGGGTGACAATCGCTACGAGACTGCGGCCGAGGTCCTCAAGACAACCAAGAATCTGTGCGATTTCCAGGGCTGGGACTCTATGCCCCAGGCTGCCTTCCTTGTGTCGGGCACGAACTTCCCCGACGCGCTTGCCGTGGCGCCCATGGCCTACTGGAACAAGATGCCCGTCTTGCTCACGCCTCCGGGCTACCTGCACCCTGCGACGGCCAGCGTTATTACCATGTACAGCATCAACGACGTGATCGTCGCGGGAGGCCAAAGCGCTGTCTCGGCCGCCGCGGTGGGTGAACTGACTGACGGTGGCATGCCCTCGAACCGGATACTGCGTGTCTCGGGAGTGAATCGCTACGAGACCGCGAAGGAGATCGCGGCCTGGGCGTGTGACCTGAAGGGGCCCGGAGCGCGCGGCGACTACCTGGTAGGCACCCCGAGCAACACACTCGCGCTGGAGGCCCTGCCCAATGCTGCGTTCAATGCCTACGCGTCGGGCGCTTCCTTCCCCGATGCTCTCGCAGGCGGGCCGTTTGCAGGCAAGACCGGCGCGCCGATTCTGCTGACACCAGCGCTTGTGGCAACGCCGTTCCTATTCGGCACTGATGACCAGATCCCGACGGGCTCCACGCAGTGGTACTACGACCTGGAGCTCAATATGAGGAGTCCGATCGAGAGATCCTACCTGCTGGGCGGGCCGTCAGCCGTAAGCGAAGACGTGTACAGCGAGATCGACTTCAACACGGGCTGGTAGCCGCAAGGCACTGGAACGTCAGTGAGGGCGATGCGTTCGCGATGGGAAGGGCGACTCCCGGGTCGCCCTTCTCTGGTTGACGAGGCGCCGTCGCAGCGCCCGCGCGCTCCCGTCGCGCTCTAACCTCCCGCACGGTATCATGCCGAGGACGGACGGGGTTGCTCGGCGCATTCCTCGGCGGACGTGAAGGCGGCACAGGGTGGGGGCGTGGGTGAACGACAAGCACAATGAAGGTACGAGAGCGTCGGAGTTCTCGATTATCACGGCCGCCTACAATTCCTCGGCGACTATCGCTGCCACTATCGAATCAGTCCTCGCGCAGGACTTCGACGACTGGGAACTGGTGGTTGTCGACGACGGGTCGACTGACGACACCGTTGAGACCGTGCTGCGCGCGGCAGCGGGCGACCCGCGCGTGCGCGTGATGAGCAAGGAGAACGGTGGATCGGCGTCGGCGCGAAACGTGGGAATAGCGAATTCGAGTGGTGAGTTCGTGTGCGTGCTCGACTCCGACGATCGCTATCAGACCAACTACCTGTCAAATATGCACGCATTCATCGAGCGTTACCCTAATCGTGATCTGTACTCGTGCAACGGGGATTTCGTGTTCCCCCAGGGCTTCACTGTCAAAGTGCGCAAGGGGCGCCGCTTCTTGCACGAGCACGCGTTCACGCCCGAAGAGATGCTCGACGCCAATCTCGTGTTCATCATGGCGACGATTCGGCGGACGGCCCTGGAGCGCATTGGTGGCTTCCGACCGGAGTTGCGCACCGTTGAAGACTACGACACGTGGATGCGAATCCTGCTGACCGGTGGGACGCACATGTACAATCCGGCCCGCCTGGGCCTGTACGGGCTGACCGATGGCAGTCAGTCGAGCCACTTCGACCGCATTGAGCGCACCCGCCTGGAAATCCTCGAGTATCTGGCGGAAGAGTACCCTGACGCCGTAGCGCGCCAGGCGTACGACTACGCAATCGAGCGCCAGCGCATGCGCGTCGAGCTGGCGGCTGCCGAGCGTCGGGTGGCGCAAGGGGACAGTCGCGGTATGCGTCGAGCATTCTTTGCTGCATGGCCGGTCCTGCCCACGCGCATGCGCAAGTACGTGGGCGGTGTGACGGTGCTGGCGAGCCCGCAGTTGTACCGCAGGGTGTTTCTCGGCAGGCTGTATCCTCCGCTAGAGGATCGAACGGCGTGAGATTCGCCGGGGGCACACGGCAGTACGCTCGCAACATGGCGTCAAATCTGGTTGTCCTTGCTGTCTCGTCGGCGGCGATGCTGTGGTTCACGCCGTACCTGATTGGCAACCTGGGGCTCGAGCTCTACGGACTCGTGCCGCTCGCGCTGTCGCTGTCCACCTATATGGGCGTGCTGACCGTGGGCGTGCAATCGGCGGTAGGACGCTATCTGACCATGGAAGTGGCCAATCGGGACCGTCAGGCCGCGAGCGAGGTCATGTCCACCGCCGTGGGCACCAACGTCGTGATCGCGCTTGTGATCATGCCGGTGCTACTCGGGCTCGCGATCGCCTCACCGTCGGTGTTCGACGTCCCGGCCGGCGCCGAGACCGACGCGCGGTGGTTCTTTGGGTTGGTGCTGGTCTCGTACGTACTCGTGGCGCTGCGCGAGGTCGTGGGCGCTGCCGCCTTCTCGACGAATCGCATGGATCTGCAAAACGCCGCACGCCTGACGGAAGTCGCCGTGCGCGTGGGCTTCGTGGTCGCTGCGTTCTCGGTCGTAGGCCCCGGTCTGCGTGCTGTGGGGTGGGCGATGCTTCTGGGGTCATTGGTATCGCTTCTGGCAGCCATCGCAGCGTGGCGCTTCTCGGCGCGGGCCATCAGCATCACTCCGCGCCTTTTCAACCGACTTCGCCTGCGGGAGATGCTCGGGACCGGTGGCTGGATCACGGTCAACCACGTCGGCTCGCTGCTGCACATGGCAACCGATTTGGTCGTCATCAACCTGGTGCTCGGCTCGGCGGTCGTCGGAGGCTATGGGTCGGCGCTGCAGCTCTCGAGTTTTCTGCGCTCGTTTGCCGGAGCGCTCTCAAGCGTACTCGCGCCGGCACTCTTCGCGTTCTACGCGCGGCGCCGGTTCGACGAGCTTGCCCTCACGAGTCGCCAGGCGGTCAAGCTGCTGGGACTTGCGATCGGCCTGCCCACGGCGCTCGTGATCGGTCTGGCGCGTCCGGTGATGGGCCTGTGGCTGGGACCCGACTTCGTGGTGCTCGTGCCGGTTGTGATCGCGCTGGTCTTCCACCTGCCGTTCAACTACTCGGCGCTTCCTCTGGACTCGGTGAACATGGCGTTTGACAGGGTCGCGTGTCCGGCGATCGTCGGGATTGCGACCGGCGTGCTCAACGTGGGTCTGTCGGTGCTGCTCGCGGGCGTGGGCCCGTGGGCGCTGGGCGTGGCGATCGCTACGGCCGTGAGTCTGGTGCTGAGAAACGGCGTGTTCATGCCGCTGTACACCGCCCGGGTGCTCGGGCGCGGTCCGCTCACGTTCTTCGGGCCCATGTTGACCGGCTCGACTCTCGCGCTTGTCTTCGGCGCGGCGCTGTTTGCCCTGGAGCGCGGGATGCCGGTCGGCAGTTGGCCGGGACTGCTGGCGGTAGCGACGCTGGCGGGAATGCTGTACTCGGCCGCGACATGGGCGATACTGAATGCCGAGGATCGCGCGTTGGTGCGCTCGCTCATCCCGGGGGTCAGTAGCTCGTGACGACTGCATACATGGCGGCCTGGTTGGTCGCTCTCATGATTCTGCCCGCGGCTCCCGCCGCGTGGGCGCTTTCCCGCGCAATCCGCGGTGGCTGGGAGGCCGTGCTGGCGATCTCGCTCGCGCTTTCGGTGGCTGCGGCAGCTGTCGCCGGGCTCTTAGGGTGGGTATTTGACCTCACGCTGGGGACGGGAATCGCAATTCACGTAGTGCTGCTTCTCGTGTGCGACGTGGGATTCGTGATGCGCTCGCGGGGGTTGCGCAAGCTGCCGCTTCGCCGCGACCTGCCCGTCTTCACCATCTGGCTCGTTACGGGCGTGCTCGCATTGTGGGAGCGCGCCTGGATGGCGCCGAACATGGATGTCTTCTACCACATTGCAGCCGCCCGCTCGCTGCTCTACTTCGACCGCGTGATGGTGACCGACCCGTTCTACGGCGTCGGCTCCAACCTGCCCGACCCGACTTCCGGGGCGGCCAACTCGCTTCTGGGCATGTCCTCGGCGGTCTCGGGTATCGACCCGGCTGCACTGTGGGCAGGCTTCAACGTATTGGCGGCGCTCATGGTGCCAGCCGTGTTCTGGATGCTCTTTCGGCAACTGCGTGCACCGCGCACGGGCGCGATTGCGGCGACGCTCGCCCTCACGTTCCTGGCCACGTCGGCGGACTTCCGTTTCGCAGGATATCCGAACCAGTTCGGTGTCTCGCTCACGATCGTGGCCCTCGCCGGACTGGCAGCTGCGGTTCGCGGGCGCAAGGCGGGATGGCCGATCGCGCTGATCGGTACCGTTGCGGCGGCTTCGACGCACACTGGTGTGGCCCTCACGCTGATCGCGGTATCGGGCGTGGTGGCGGTGGGGATGGCCCTGTACGCTCGCTTCGCCGAGGCCGATCGAGAGGTCAGACTGCACCTGGTCAGGCGAGTTTGGGTCGTGTGCGGGTCGATGATGCTTGTGGGGCTCGTGTCGGTTGCTCCTCGACTGTGGTTCGTATCGGGCGCGGGAGCCGAGGGGGGTTTCGCGCCGGCTCAGAGCAGCGGGCTGGCGACGGCTGGGCTGTACCGGCTCTTCGGCATAGGGCTGCTCTACGATCCGGAAGTGGCGTTCGGCGGCGGTGTCATCGTCATCGTCATGGGAACGGCGGTCGCCGCGCTGACGCTGTGGGCGTCGGTGAAGGAGCGCAACGACCTGGCGGCGCTTGCCGCGATCGTGGCACTGGTCCCGGTGGCGGTCGGATTCAACCCTGTGCTCACGCCGATACTCGCTGCAATCTCACCCTACATAACCTGGCGGATGCTCACGCTCATGCGCTACGCACCGTACCTTGCGCTTCCGCTCGCGTGGGATCAGCAACGTGCACTCACCCGGGTAGCGCTCATCGGCGCGATTGTCGTGACCTTACCTTCGCTGCACATGCAGTTCAGCGGCGAGCCGCCCGTCTCGATCCGGCCGGGGGTCATAAACGTTTCAATCTGGGACGGTTGGACGTTCGATTTCCGCAGTGGGGCAAACGCGAAGATGATCGGTGCCGTGGCCGGGGTCTTCGGCGATGAGTGGCCCACGGTGGCGACCGATCCCATGACCGGCTACGGAATAGGCGGCCTGGTTCCGTGTCACCCTGTCGCGATCACCTCCGTACACGCCCCGCTTTTCCTCGAGGTCACCCGCGAGGGCGACGCTCGCCGCAAGGACATGGCGGCATTGCTCGGTGACAACACGGGTAGCGCCATGCGCGAGCGAATCGTGAGACGATACGACGTGGACTACGTGCTACTGTGGCCCGGGCGCGTGAACGACGAGGCACGCCGCAAGATCGTCGAAGACACGGACACATTCGAAGTCGTCTACGATTACCGTAAGGCTACACTGCTGCGCGTTCGCGACGAGCAGACGGGCGGGGAGTAGGGGCAACGAGTGTTTGAAGGCAAGTCAGTCGCGGTGGTCGTGCCGTGCTACAACGAGCAGGTCCTGATCGCCTCGGTGATAGAGACGATGCCCGAGTGCGTTGACCGCATCATCGTTGTGGACGACGTCTCGAAGGACTCGACGCGCGACATCGTGCGCGGACTTGTCGAGCGCGACCCGGCGCACGTGCAACTCATCGAGCACGAGCGCAACGGGGGCGTCGGCCACACCATCGTGACCGGCTACAAGGCCGCGCTCGAAGGCGGCTACGAGCTCATCGCAGTCATGGCCGGCGATGCGCAGATGGACCCGGCCGACCTTCCCAACCTGCTCGCACCCGTTGCGGCAGACGAGTGCGACTACGCGAAGGGCAACCGTCTGTTCACCGGCGACGCGTGGAATCTGATTCCGCGCGTGCGATACCTGGGAAACGCGGCGCTGTCGCTCATGACGAAGATGGCCTCGGGCTACTGGCACGTCGCCGATTCGCAGACCGGATACACCGTCATCAGTCACCACGCGCTGGCGCTGCTCGACCTCGACGCGCTCTACCCCCGCTACGGATTCCCCAACGACGTGCTCGTCCAGCTCAACATTTACGGCCTGCGCGTGCACGACGTGCCCATCAGGCCGGTGTACGGCGTGGGCGAGCGCTCGCATATCCGGCTGTGGAAGGTCATCCCGACGCTGTCGTGGCTGCTGCTGCGCCGCTTCTGGTACCGCATGTTCCAGAAGTACATCGTTCGCGACACGCACCCGCTCGTGTTCTTCTATCTCACGGGCAACCTGTTCATCCTCGCGGGACTGTGGTTCGGCATCTTGCAGGTGCTCGGGCGCATACGCGGCATTGCGCCCTCGATCGGTACGACGATGCTTGCCACGCTTCTGCTGATCGCCGGTCTGCAGTTCGTGTTCTTCGCGATGTGGTTCGACATGGACTACAACAAGGAGTTGCACCGCTAGATGTCCGGGGCCCTGCGCGTCGTCACCGTCACGACGTCCTACCCGAGGTGGGAGGGCGACTTCGCGGGCCACTTCATCGCTTCACTTGCCGAGGAACTAGCTGTCCGCGGGCACTCGATGCGCGTGATCGCCCCGCACGACCCCGCGGCACCCGCGAGTGAGACCCGCAACGGCGTGCAGGTCATTCGCCCTCGCTACCTGCCCGACCGCTTCGAGACGGTCGCGTACGGCCACGGGATGCTCCCCAACGTGCGCGAGCGC
>JBGSMX010000034.1:0-4292 GCA_041739935.1 Coriobacteriia bacterium
GATTCGGCGAGCAGCAGCGCGAGCGCCGCAACGGGAGCCGCCGGCGCGACGGGCGCGTCAACGTCGAACTCCTCGGCAAGCTCGAGCGCCCCGATCACGCTGGCTCCAACCCAGCCGCTCGCGATCCGGCTGACCGTGAACGAGGTCGATCTGCCCTCGCTCGCGATCGGACAGCGCGCCGACATCGAGTTCGATGCGCTTCCCGAGGTGACGGCCACCGGTGAGGTCTACGAAATCGCCGATGAAGGCACGAACGAGTCCGGCGTCGTGACGTTCGACGTGTGGGTCTCGATCGATGTGGCCGATGAGGCACTGCGCTCCGGCATGTCCGCGGCAGCGACGATCGTCACCCAGATCGCCAAAGACGCGCTGCTCGTACCCAACGGCGCGATCAAATCCAACAGCGACGGCACGTATTACGTCGAGGTCCTCGCCGACGGCGAGACCACGCCCACTCAGGTGACAGTCGAGACCGGACTTGCGAACGCGACGCAGACGCAGGTGCTGTCGGGACTTGTCGAAGGCGACATGATAGTCACGACAACCACCACGAACGATCCGACCGACGACGCCGCTGACGATGGCGACGCCCAGATCGGTCCCGGCTCCGGCGGCGGCATGATGCTGCCCATGGGAGGCGGCCCCCAGTGAGCTCCCCCGTCATCGAGGCGCTCGACCTGCACAAGGTCTACGACGGCGCCGGCGCGACAACGCATGCCCTACGCGGCGTGTCGCTCACGATCGAGCCCGGCGAGTTCGCTGCGATCATGGGCCCATCGGGATCGGGCAAGTCCACCCTCATGCACATTCTGGGCTGCCTGGACACGCCGACCGAAGGCACGTACCACCTGGCCGGCCGCAACGTAGCCGAGCTGGAGACCTACGAGCTCGCACAGGTCCGGCGCGAGACCGTCGGCTTCGTATTCCAGGCCTTCAACCTGCTGCCGCGCGCAAGCGTCATGCGCAACGTGTGCATGCCCATGCTCTACACCCGCGTGCCCGCCCGGGAACGCGAGGAACGCGCGGCTGCCGCGATGCAGTCTGTCGGGCTTGAAGAGAGCCTTTGGACGCATCGCAGCAACGAGCTTTCCGGTGGCCAGATGCAGCGCGTAGCGATTGCGCGATCGCTCGTCAACGACCCGTCGCTGATCCTGGCCGATGAGCCGACCGGCAACCTGGACACGGCCACGGGCGATTCGGTGATGGAGCTGTTCGCACGCCTCAACGACGAGGGCCGCACGATCGTGCTGATCACCCACGAGCCCGACATCGCTCAGCGCGCCCGCCGCGTCGTACGCATCCAAGACGGCCTGATCGCCGAGGACGCCGCGAGTTCCTCGGCATATATACGCCAGTATCACGAGGGCGAGACGGACGGTGAGGACTGATGCGCATAGGCGACCTCATCTCCGAGACACTGCATTCGCTGACTTCGAACAAGGTGCGGAGCAGCCTGACGGTGCTTGGCATCGTCGTGGGCATCGCATCGGTCATTGCCATGCTCGCGATAGGCGCCGGCAGCCAGGCCGACATCGAGAAATCGATCCAGTCCGCCGGCTCGAATGTGCTGACCGTCTCGCCATCGTCGGGCAGCGACAGCGGACCCGGCGCACGCATGGCTGCCACATCGGTCGAGTCGCTCACCCTCGAAGACGCCGAGGCGCTCACGTCGCTGCCGCTGATAACCGGCGTCGCTCCGTCGTCGCAGAGCATGGGCCAGCTGGTGGCCGACGACGCCAACGCCAACACGCAGCTTCTGGGCGTGACGCCGGACTACGCGACGGTCAAAGGCCTTGCCGTGACAACCGGGGCATTCATAACCACCCGGGACAACGACGCATACGCGCAGGTCATCGTACTTGGCGCAACGCTCGCCGAGGACCTCTACGGCGAGGGCGTCGACCCGGTGGGCCAGCGTATCCGCTGCGGCTCATCGCTTCTCACGGTCGTGGGCGTTCTCGAGGAGAAGGGCACCTCGGGAATGACCAACGTCGACTCCGCGGCGCTGATACCGCTGTCGACCCTGCAGCGCTACTTCACGGGCAGCGAGTACGTGTCCAGCATCACGCTGACGGTGAGCGATGAGGAGCAGATGGATGCAGCGGAGGCTTCCGTCGAAACGACGCTCCTCCAGCGACACGGCATCGCCGACCCGGACTACGCCGATTTTCAGATCCAGAACATGTCCGACATGCTCGAAGCTATCACGAGCGTTACCGGAACCATCACGAGCTTGCTTGCCGCTGTCGCCGGCATCTCATTGCTGGTGGGCGGCATCGGCATCATGAACATGATGCTCACCACCGTCACCGAACGCACGCGCGAGATCGGGCTGCGCAAGGCGATAGGCGCCGATGATGACGTCATCTCGCTGCAATTCCTCACCGAGTCGGTGACGCTCACACTCATCGGCGGCGCGCTCGGCGTACTCGCGGGCTGGGGGATTGCACTTGGCGCGGGCCAGGTCCTTGGAACGAGCGCGATCGTCACCCTCGATGCTATCGGGCTCGCGGCCGGCGTGTGCGCATTCATCGGCATCGTGTTTGGCTACTACCCCGCCCGACGGGCCGCGAAGATGAGCCCGATCGAGGCGCTTAGATACCAGTAGGAACAACGCGCCCGACCCCCCGGGCGCCCAGATCAAGGAGAAGATGACATGAGAAACGCACTGATAGCGCTGGGAGTTGTGGTACTGATCGCCGCGGCGTTCTGGGGCGGCACGTTCTACGCGAACGCCGGCGCGAACGATGCTGTCGCCGGCGAGTTCACGCCCGGCGAGATGCCGGCGGGCGGACAGATGCCCGGCGGCCCCAACGCCGACCTCACAGAAGAGCAGATCGCCGAGATGGAAGGTATGACACAGGAAGAGCGCATGACCTACATGCAAGAGGAGCTTGGCGTCGAGCTGCCGGCAGGCGGGGCCGCGGGTGCCCCCGGCGGAATGCGCGGAGGCCAGCTCAAGGGAACGGTCATCGATGCGACCGGTGAGACGCTCACTGTCGAAATCGAGAACGGCTCGCAGACCGTCTACCTGGATGAGGACACTGTCGTCGCCTACGCCGAGGGTGCCGCGCAGCTTAGCACGGGCTCAGAGATCATCGTGCTGGCCGAGCCTGCCGCCGACGGCGTGACGCTCGCCTCCGTGGTCGTGGTGCAGTAGCGACGGGCATCTCGAACCGCGCGCGTTCTGGGTGTCTGGACCGCTGCCGGTAGACGCGCCGTTGGGTGCGCGCGACAATCCAGGTGAGGAGCAACTCGACCGCGCCGGCGGGGGCCGGCGCGGACCGGTGAGGCAGGAGTCGCCATGAGCGCCGATATCGCCACGCCCAACGATGCGGTGTTTTCGATCGCCGCAAAGACCTACCTTTGTTCCGGCGTCATGATGCCGAACGGCGGGGGCATGTACTTTGGCTACCCGACCCCACAGGGCACGAAAGCGGATTTCAGAACGCTCACCAAGGGGATCGTCGCATCCACGATCCACGAGCTCGAGACGACGGGCTTCCTCCAGCTGGGTCAGGGCACCTTCAAAGCGCTGATCGGCAGCAGCCCCGTGCTCACCATCAAGGCGGTCTATTCCGGAGCACCCGGCTTTTCCGGACGCTTCCTCGAGGCGACGCAGTGGGTGGAGACCGACCTGATCACGCTCATGAGCCGGCTGCTGCGCCGCGAGCAGGCCCCCATGATCGACTTCCTCGACGACATCTCGCTCGAGTTCGTCGAGGCCGGCATCCTCGCGCGTGGCGGATACGGCGCGCACAAGAATGCGTGGAACGCCGAGTGGCTCGCCTACCTGCAGTCCGCGTGGCACCCCGAGGTCTACGAGACGTGGAACGCATCGCACGCGCGGGCCGACTTCGCGCTGATCGAACGCAACGTCATGCACGCAGTGGGTGGCGCACAGCACACCGAGCGCGATGACTAGCCCCGACTACCTGCGCGAGGCTCCCGACGACCTGCACCCCGCGCTCGTGGGGGCGGTCTGGCGCGGGGGACCTGTTGGCGAGACCGAGATGGCCGCGACACTCATGCACCTTGCCGATCGGGGCGTGGTGACCATGGAGCGCGTGCCCATGCAGGTGACTTCGGCGCTGGGTGCTGCGAAACGCCAGACGATGACGCAGTGGCGGTTGGATCGCACGCGAACCGGTGAACTCGCCGGAATCGATGCCGCGCTGGTGAGCTTCCTGTTCGACCGCATCGCGCGGGACGAGACACTGACCGCCGAGGAGCTTGCCTGGCAGGCCCGCGAGCGGGCCGGCGAGTACCGGCGCGCGCTGCTCGGGTGGATC
>JBGSMX010000037.1:0-5142 GCA_041739935.1 Coriobacteriia bacterium
CTGCTCGCCGACCGATTCCGGGATGTCGGCCAGGACGGCCCGCACGGCTACGCATCGTTCCTCGGCGAACCTGGCCGTGAGGATGCGATGGCGAGGCTGCGGCAGGAGGCGGTGGTGACTGTCCGCGCGTTCCTGCAGGGAATGCGCTGAGGCGGCGTCGGCGTACCTCACTCCTTCAGTGCGAAGCAGGACCGACGCGCACCCTGCCCTTCAGTGAGCAGCAGGACCGGCGCGCACTCTGCCGCCGCGATCGCTGCCGCCTCGTCAATCACCCGGCGGCAACGGAGTCGAGGATGGTCGCGCCGACAGGCACGAGCCATCGCCCACCGGGTGACGCTGCATGGAGGACTTGCGCTTGCGCTACTCTGTGTTACTATGTACCGGTAGTCAGTAACGCAGAGTAGTCGAAGGAGCTGTCCTGTGGGCAAACAGATGACGGAGATGCTCAAGGGGACGCTGGAGGGCATCGTGCTCGCGATCCTCTCCGTGCGGTCCGCCTACGGCTACGAGATCACCGCACGGCTGCGGGAGCAGGGCTTCTCCGACATCGCCGAGGGCACCGTCTACGCGCTGCTCGTCAGGATCGAGCAGCGCGGCTTCGTCGACGTCGAGAAGATCTCCTCCGAGAAGGGGCCGCCGCGGAAGGTGTACACGCTCAACGCTCAGGGGCGGGGCTACCTCGAAGAGTTCTGGAGAACGTGGAGCTTCCTCGCGGGACGACTCGAGCAGCTCCGCGAAGGAGGCGAGTAGAGATGGCCGCAAGGTGGATCGAGAAGATCATCGGCGACTTCGGCGACAAGCGGCGATGGTGGCAGCACAAGGCGCGCACGAAGCGACTCCCCGACGACTATCGCACGGCGATCGAGGCGCTGGAGCGGTACCTGACGTACTTCGGGGCGATCACGAAGGGCGACACCATCATGACGATGCTGGAGGACCTCGCGGATCTCTTCGAGCAGAGCGCAGCCGACGGGACCCCGATCCGGGCGATCGTCGGGGACGACCCGGTGGAGTTCGCCGAGACGTTCGTCGCGAACTACTCGGAGGGTCAGTGGATCAACAAGGAGCGGAGGCGGCTGACCGACGCCATCGATCGCATCACCGGCGACGACTCCACACGACAAGAGGAGACCGTCTGATGGCGGCACTGCCGACGCCCGCGATCCATGTGCAGGGCCTGGAGAAGTCGTACAAGGAGCTGCACGTGCTGCGCGGCGTGGACTTCGACGTGCCGGGCGGCAGCATCTTCGCCCTGCTCGGTCCGAACGGCGCCGGCAAGACCACGGTCGTGAAGATCCTGTCCACGCTGCTCAAGGCCGAGGCTGGGACTGCCGGCGTCAACGGCTTCGATGTCGCCATGCAGGCTGCGGACGTGCGGAAGTCCATCAGCCTCACCGGGCAGTTCGCGGCCGTCGACGAAGTCCTCAGCGGGCGGGAGAACCTCGTGCTGGTCGCCCGCCTGCGGCACCTCAAGGACCCGGGCACGATCGCGGATGAACTGCTCGAGCGCTTCTCGCTGGCCGCCGCGGCCGCGCGAAAGGTGTCGACGTACTCGGGCGGCATGCGCCGCCGCCTCGACATCGCCATGAGCCTGATCGGGAATCCGCCGGTCATCTTCCTCGACGAGCCGACGGCCGGCCTCGACCCCCAGGCGCGCGTCGACGTGTGGCAGACCGTCAAGGGGCTCGCGGAGCACGGCACGACGGTGCTGCTCACGACGCAGCATCTTGACGAGGCCGAGCAACTCGCCGACCGTATCGCGATCCTCCACGAGGGCCGGATCATCGTCAACGGCACGCTCGCCGAGCTCAAGCGGCTGCTCCCGCCCGCCAAGGTCGAATACGTGGAGAAGCAGCCGACCCTCGAGGACGTCTTCCTCGCCATCGTCGGTGACGACGGCAAGGACGGCGACGCCGGCACTGACCGCAGCGTCGGCACTGACGAGTAAGGAACAACGATGACCGGGCATCTCTTCGGCGACACCGCCGTCCTGCTGGGACGATCCCTGCGCCACATCACGCGCAGCCTCGATACCATCATCACGACCACGATCATGCCGATCGCCTTCATGCTGCTGTTCGTCTACGTGTTCGGCGGCGCGATTGACTCAGGGTCGGATTCGTATGTGAACTACCTGCTGCCGGGCATTCTGCTCATCACGATCGCTTCGGGCATCTCCTACACCGCGTTTCGGCTCTTCCTGGACATGAAGAGCGGCATCTTCGAGCGCTTCCACTCCATGCCGATCGCACGGTCGTCCGTGCTGTGGGCGCACGTGCTGAGCTCGCTGGTCGCCATTCTGATGTCGCTCGTAGTCGTCGTGCTGGTCGCCCTCCTCATGGGCTTCCGCTCGGGGGCGGGCGTGCTCGCGTGGCTCGCGGTCGCCGGCATCCTGACCCTGTTCACCCTGGAGCTGACGTGGATCGCCGTGATCCCCGGTCTCTCCGCGAAGTCCGCGGACGGCGCGAGCGCGTTCGCCTACCCGATCATCTTCCTGCCGTTCATCAGTTCGGCATTCGTGCCCACCGAGACCATGCCCGGCCCGGTGCGCGCGTTCGCCGAGTACCAGCCGGTGACGTCCATCGTCAACGCGATCCGCGACCTGTTCGCACAGCAGCCGGTCGGCAGCGACATCTGGGTCGCCCTCGCCTGGTGCGTCGGCATCCTCACCGTCGCGTACGTCGCCTCCATGGTCGTCTACCGCCGGAGGGTCTCCTGACCCGTGTCAATCCGAGTCTGTCTTGACCCGGATCAGCGTGGCGGAGAGCAGGATGCAGTCAGCACGGGTTCCGGCCCGTGGACTCGCCCCGAGCCTTCGGCTAGGGTGGCATCCGAGCCTGGCTCTGCCGCCCCTCGCTTCGCGACGCCGGTGTCCATCAGTGACGGCTGACCTCCAGGGCCGCGCCGTCCCGGCAGGAAAGGATGAGGTAGGTGCACGAGAAGAAGTCGGTCGAGGTCTGCTTCTCCCCAGCGCTGTTCGCGGACATCCTGACGCAGGGCGAGTTCGTCGTCGTGCTGGTCGACATCCTGCGGGCGACGACGACGATCTGCACCGCCGTCGCCAACGGGGTGGAGGCGATCATCCCGGTCGCGACGCACGAAGAGGCGCGGCAGCTCAAGGCGCAGGGGTTCCTGGTCGCCTCCGAGAAGGACGGCGTGCAACTCGACTTCGCCGACTTCGGCAACTCCGCATCCAGCTTCACCAGGGAGGCGATCGGCGGCAAGACGCTCGTCTACTGCACCACCAACGGCACGCGCGCGCTCGAGATCGCGAAGGGCGCGAGCGGCATCGCGATCGGCGCCTTCATCAACATCTCCGCTCTGACTGAGTGGCTCGCGGCCCGACGGCAGGACGTGGTCGTCCTCTGCTCGGGCTGGAAGAACAAGTTCTGCCTCGAGGACACGCTCTTCGCCGGGGTGCTCACGGCGAGACTGCTGGAGACGGACCGTTTCCACACCGAGTGCGACTCGGCGCAGGCGTCGATGGATCTCTGGAGCCTCGCCCGGGGCGACCTGCTGGGCTACATCGAGAAGGCCGCCCACCGCCATCGGTTGAAGCGGCTGGGGCTGGACGACGTGCTCCCGTACTCGTTCACGTGCGACCTGGTGCAGGTCGTGCCCGTGTTCGACGGCCGCGTGATCACGGGGGACGCGTCGACCTGACGTCCGGCGCACCCCGAAGGGCCGCACCGCCCTGAGCCCCCGCTCGCCCTGAGTCGCTGCGCCTGCGTGGCCTCGGGGGCTCTGCTTGCCGGACGGCGACGATCTGGATCGCTGCGCCCGTATCGCCGCCTGCTGCAGGACGGACTGTGGGGCTGCAGTCTCGTGTCGGGGGCAGGAGAGGAGGAGCTCCCGAGGCAAGGTGATGGAGTCTCCACCGATCGACAGTGGGCATCCGGCGGCTCGTCAAAGCCAGTCTCGCAAGTCCTCGAAGCCCGCGAGGACCTCGTCGAACGGGGGATAGGGGCCGTAGAAGAGGATGCGGCACTGGCTCTCGTAGTCCCGTCGCAGTTGCCGCCCGAGGGCGTCTGGCGGGAAGAGCGCCTGACTGCGCGCGAAGCCGAGGCCCTCGGGTGGCCGGTAGCTCCTCGGGAAGAACTGCCGGCTCTTCACGTCGTAGTCGCGCCTGATCTCGTCGTACTCCGGGGTGCGCAACATCTCGCGGACGTCGGCAAGCTGCCCAAGAGCGTGCAGGTCGGCGTAGTGTCTCGCGTCGCGCCCGACCGGTGTGCCCTCGAGACGAAGCCGCTCGACCTTGCCGTGAATGGTGAAGAGCTTCTCGACGAAGGTGCGGCGGTAGTGCAGGAGGGTCATGGTGAAGGGCTCGGCGTCGTCGGCGATGTCGCGCAGGCCATGATCGCGCACGAATCGACCCGCGTACGATGTCAGCTCGACGCGCTCGACGGGGCGATCGCCGCTCGGGATGCCGGGCTCGACCTTCAGCGCGGGCCTGATGGACTGCGGCGGGCCGAAGACCGACTCGTACCCGAAGTAGTCCTCGCGCCCCAGTGACTTGACCGTGTGGCTCTCGTCGGGCAGCAGTGTGAGGCCGGGGTGAGCGCCGACGGCGTCTCTCAGCTTCTTCATCTCACGGTCGATGCCGCGCTTGCTGAGCGCCGGCACGAACCCCTGCGGATTGAGGAAGAGATCGATGTCCTCGGAGAAGCGTTTGATCAGCCCCCAGCCTCTGGACAGGCTCGTGCCGCCCTTGAACACCACCTGCTCGGAGAAGGCTTCTTCGACGACTCTCAGCGCCTCGGTGACGTAGTAGTCCTTCTCGACGAACTGCCCGGGATGGCGTTCTCCTCGGCAGCCGCCACAAGCACGTCGCGGAAGTCGGGGTGCTGGAAGAGCTTCACTTCGCCTGCCAGGACTTGGCGAAGCGAAGTGCGTCGAGCTTGCCGAAGTCGAACCGCGAGAGCGGATTCAGGCTCTCCCGCAGGGCATCGAGCGCGTCCTCCTCAGCGCCGAGCTCCTGCCCGAGCGCCCCGAGCATGGCGCGCACGCGGGGAGGCTCGTCGAGCGCTGCCTTGGCCAACCGCGAGTACGATGCCCGATCGCGCAAGAGACTCTTGAGGCGAGCGACCGTGTCGGCCGCAGGGAGGTCACTCGTCGCCGCCCGAGCGCGCAGGAGCTCGAGAA
>JBGSMX010000186.1:0-11068 GCA_041739935.1 Coriobacteriia bacterium
GACACGCTCGAGAAGTTCCCGCACCTGACCGACGTGCTGCCCGCAATGGGCTACTCGGCGGCTCAGCTCGACGACCTGGCAGCCACGATCGAGGCCGTCCCGTGCGACGCGGTCGTCGTGGGCACGCCCATCGACCTGCGCCGACTGATCACGTTCTCGCAGCCTGCCGTTCGCGTGACCTACGCAGTCGAATCGGTCGGCGAGCCCTCGCTCGAACAAGTCGTCGACGGCTTCGTCGCGGACTACGTGTCACCAGGCGGCGTGTAGGGCATCGACTACGTGTGAACCTTCCTGCCGACACGCTGCACCGACCTCGCACCGTTGTAGCCCTGGGCGGCAACGCGATAGTCCGGCGCGGGGATTCGGGCACGATCGAACAGCAGACAGAGCGGGCGCGCGAGGCAATGCGTGGGATCGCCGATCTTGCCGAGGACGGCCACGTCTTGGTGCTCACACACGGTAACGGCCCGGTCGTGGGCAACATCTTGCTGCGAAGCGAGGCCGCCCGCGAGATAGTCCCGCCTATGCCGCTCTACATCGCCGGTGCTGACTCCGGCGGTGGCGTTGGCTACCTGCTTCAGCAGACGCTGCACAACGAACTCGTCAACCGTGGGCTGTCGCGCCCGGTCGTCACAATCGTCACGCAGACAGTCGTCCTTGCCGACGACCCGGCCTTCGCTCACCCTTCCAAGCCCATCGGGCCCTACCTGTCGCCCGACGATGCTCGTTCCCACACCCGGGAACGGGGCTGGACCGTGCGCGAGCAGCCCGGAGGTGGCTGGCGCCGGGTGGTCGCTTCACCGCTCCCGCTCGAGATCGTCGAGTCAGCCGCGATATGTACCCTCGCCCGGACAGGTACGATCGTGATCGCAGCAGGCGGCGGCGGCGTGCCGGTCACTCGCTCCGCCGAGGGGCAACTCGCAGGCGTGGATGCAGTCGTCGACAAAGACTGGACCGGAGCATTGCTTGCGTGCGCGCTCGGTGCAGATACCTACGTCGTGCTTATGGAAACCGACGGCGTCTACCGCGGATGGAACTCCCCGAACGCACACCGCATGAGCCGACTCACCACAGACGAAGCGCGCTCACTTCTGTGCGCTGGCGCACTAGACAATGGAACCATTGGTCCGAAGGTCGCCGCGAGTGCCTACGCTGCGGAAACGTGCGATTGCACCGCAGTACTCTGCGCCCCGGAAGAACTTGCCCAGGCCATGGCGGGTGAGTCCGGAACTCGGATCGTCCGCGGCTGAATTTCGGGCAGAACCGTTCGGGCGAAAACTCAATCCGTTCGTCTGAGTGTCCTCACGAGCCTCTCGTGCGTTGACGATAGTAAGACCAAGGGATTTACAGACGATGCCACCAATCCGTGCGCGAGGTAGATGCGAGTGCTCACCGCCACACAGAGCCTGACCCAGATCAGACCCCATTACACCCCCGACACGAAGTACCTGTTCCGGATCGTCTTGAACGCTACATCAGTGGTTGAGGCGAACATCGCACTCGATCTGCTCCTCAAGAGCGTGCCGGAAAAGACACTCGTGACGGCCATCAACCTGAGAGAGGTCCTCAAGTCGCTGCCACCGTCTCCATTTCAGATGGCTGTCGACGAACAGACCCTGGTGCGTGTCGCAGGGCTCAGCAAGCACCTCGCCGCGCTGTCGAAGTCCACGCCTGACGGCTACGAAGTCGTCGTGACGACCGCCGGGAACCTGGTACTCGATCTGATCATCAAGCACGGGTCGGACAAGTATTTCTGGACGCCCATGCCCAGAACCAACGATTACATCTGTCCGGATCTGATGGATCATCTGATCTCGAGCGAATGGTTGCTCGAAGACGTGGTTGAACTCGTGAAGGCCATGGGTCTGGTCTTCAACCCGACCCTCTACCTGTCGCTCGACGACTGGCACCTCGAGTACGCGAGTGAGACCATGCAGGGTCTGGGCGACCTGTTCTAGACGAGCGCCGCCCGAGCTCGCGTGTGACACACCGGCACCAGCAGCAGCGGTGTTCTCGCCTCTCGTACGACCCGGTCGCTCACCCTGCCCAGGAACACATCTCTCCCGTCCCCTTGGCCGCCGCTACCCATCACGATCAGGGTGAACTCATCCGACGCCGCGCGCAGCGCCAGCTCCCGGCCCGGCGAGCCGTCGGTAACGCGAATCTCGACATGATCGGCGCCGACTGCGAGCAGCGCCTCTCTCATGTGCGACAGCCGCACCGCATCGCGTCGATCGCGATCTGCCAGAGTATCTGACCCGTCCTCCGCCACGTGCTCCGTATCGCGTACGTGCATGAGCACGAACTCCCTCGCACCCAGACGCGCGAGTTCCTCGGCCTGCAAGAATGCCTGGTCTGCCGCCTCTGAAAAGTCAGTGCAGCACAGCACCTTGCCCAGCACCCGACCGCACGCGAGAGCAGAGTCAGCCAGGCTGCCGGCACCCCCCAAAGCGGCGACGAATACGGGAGTCTGGCTCAACTGAACGAGGTCAGACGACGTGCTTCCCGAAAACGGCTGACCGAATACTCCCCGGCCATGCGATCCAACCACGATCAGGCTTGCTGCGTGTCGCCTGCGCACCTCTTCGAGCGAGAAAGCCGGTAGGCCCATGGGCGCTTCAACATGCACCGCGTACCCGGAATCCTCGAGCATCGCAAGCTGACGCTCGAAGGCGTCCTCGGCCTCAGGCGTGCCGAGCGACATGCCGCGCGGATCGCGAAAGATGTCCACCACGTGGGTGAGCACGGCTTCACGAACCCCCAGCACGGACAGTCCGCCCGCGCAACCCACAAGAAGGTCGGAATCCGGCGACAAATCCGTGCACACAACCGCTTTGTCGAACATCTGCGACCCCCAGTGCTCAGCCTCTGACAGACATAACGTCCGAAACCATCGTGGAGATGCGCCACCAGGTCATGCGATTCAGTTGCAAAAGTCTTGTTAACTTCTGCTGAACGGCGAGATTCGTGAAGTGCCAACGGGGTATAAGCGACGCAGCGCACAACGCCGAGCGCGTACGAAGACGCCAACTGGATACAGGCTTGGGGGTAATTCCATGGCGCACAGTGGTGTGGCTCCAGTTTCGAGGAGCACTCAGACGGCTGCGGACGGTGCCGCGTACAGCACCGTTGTAGGTGAACACGCTGCCGACCAGGCGACCGAACTGTACGTCGAACAGGAGCGGCTAACCCGCCGCGAGCGGTTCGAGCGGATCATTCGCAAGGCACAGGGAGTATTCCAGTAGGCTGTGTGCACGACGTACGATCCGCGACCGCGATCAGAGCGCGTGCGGTATCTCGACCATTCGCCACAGTGCGGCTGATGTCTCTACTATCTCATCCGAGTCTTCGAGCTGCGCGATCCACGCGCCGGGAATAGCCTCGCGCCCGAGTGAAGCACCCAGTAGCGCGCCGGTCAGGCACCCCGTGGTGTCGCTGTCGCCGGTGATATTGACAGCCGCGAGCGTCCCCTCGCTCCAGTCGCGCGGGTACGACAGCGCGCAATGCAAGGCGATTCCCAGAGCCTCCTCGGCAACCCATCCCTCGCCGAGAACGCGCGCGGCCTGAGCCGGATGCACGTCGCTCACGAACAGCTCGACCGCCTGATCCAACGCGCTCAAGGTCTCCTCGGCATCGTCATCCCACCCCACGAGTTCTTCACGCGCCTCGGCGATTGCGACCCGCATCGCAGTGCCGCGCGTCACCCGTGAGACGACATCGGCAAACACCCCGGCCGCGAGGTAACCTGTGGGGTGACCGTGCGTAAGGGCCGCCAGATCGACCGCGATCTCGAACGCCGTGCCCGGTTCGAACACGAGCCCTACCGGTGACACCCTCATGATGCCGCCCGCGCCCTTGCTGTCGTTGATCGGCTCGAACGTGCCGCCGGGCCTGCCAGCGGCAAGGGCGTTCAGGCACGTGAGACCGGGACTCCTGCGGTAGCCGGGCTCGTCTTGCCGCGCTCGCCAGGCCAGGTAGCGGTCCCACGCGAGTTGCGCAGGATCGGCGCTTTGCTCGCGCGCCCACAATTCCCCGACGTCGAGCAGCGCTGCTGCGGTAGCAAGCATCATTTGAGTGTCGTCGGTGTAGGTGCCCGCCGGATGCCCGCCCCATGGCTCGGGTTCGCGCACGCCACCCGGGCCGAATCGCTCGATAATCTGCGCGTCCGTCGCAAACTCAACAGGCGCTCCCAGCGCGTCGCCGAGTGCGTGACCGATCAGACACCCTTCGAAGGCCGCTTCGGATATTCTCATGACTCCGATGATATCCCGCACCCGAACGGCCTGCATTTCCCTGGCACCTACGCGTGTCGGCGTGATACCGTATATGGTCGCGTCCAAGACGCATAACGAGCCCCCTACCAGGGAAGGAGTGCGCGCATGAACGGCATGAAAGATGTCTATCGCGTCGTTGCCGCGCGCTTCCTCTCGCGTGCCGGCAGTGAGGCGGCGTTCTTCATCGGCGTATGGGGAAAGGCAGCCTTCGTACTGAACGGAACCGCGAGCCAGCTGGCGTTCATCATGTTCGTTCTCTCGGTCGCCTCGATCATGGGGTCTATGACCGCCGGCGTGCTCATAGACCGTTACGGCCCGCGCAAGGTACTCATGTTCGCCGAGGTACTGTTCGTCCCGGCCGCGATCGCGATGGTCTGGGTGCACACGCTCGAGCAACTCACCGTCGTGGTGGCTATCTGGGCTTTCGTGGGGGCTCCGGTCGTGACCGCAGGTGCTTCATTCGCCCCCTTCCTTGCTGTAGGTGGCGTACGACTTGAGAAGATCAACGCCTGGATCGAGGGTGCAGGTTCGCTGTCGTTCGCGGTCGGTCCTGCCGTCGGCGCGTTGCTCGTGACCTACGCCAACGTGAACTGGGTCTTCGCGCTCGATGCCGGCACATCGCTGGTAGCTGCGGCACTGGTTTCGCGCATCGTGCTGCCTCCGGTGGTACGCGAGGGTGAGACGGAAAGCCGCGGGGCCCTGAGCCAGATGGGCGAGGGACTCAAGATCGTCTACGGGATGCGCTCGCTTCGTTACTACGTGCTGGCCGGCAGCCTGGTATGGCTCGCATTCGGAGCGTTTGGGGCGCTTGAGCCGTTGTTCTTCCGTGATGTAGTGGGCACGGGCATCGAGTCGATCGGCTACATGAACTCGATCTTCGGCCTGGGCTTCATGGCGGGAGCAGCGGTGCTTCCTCGCCTGCCCCGCAAGTGGATTTCAGCCCGGGGCCTTGTTGTGGCCGTGGCCCTGACCGGTCTGGGCACCTTCCTCTACGTTGGCACCCCCGACCTACGCGTCATCGCTGTGGGCGCGTTCGTGTGGGCGTTCGTCATAGGCATCATGGAGCCGCTCCTTCGCACGCTGATGCACCGGGACTCGCCCCCCTACGCGGTCGGACGCGTCATGGGTACCGCCGAGGTTCACCGCAGGGCCGGCGAGCTTCTGCCGCTCGCGTTCGCACCGACGCTGGCAGCCAGATTCGGCGTGCAGGCCGTGCTCATCGGCGGAGGCTTCGTTGCACTTGTCCTCGCGGTCCTTTCGGTGGGCGAGGCGGCGGCCATCGACCGACAGCGCCCGCCAACCGACGACGTCGAACTACAACCCCTGCACGCCTCGGACGAGCCGATCTCGCCGACCCCCTAGGAGCTTTCGGGTTTGCGGCCGTTTATCGTGCCTCCGGTCGCGCACCTATACCGCTCATCATCCCGAGCGACCTTACATCGCCAGCCTCCCTGCTTATACAGATATGTCGCGCGCGTATAGCTACACTGATGAGCTGTAGGGCTGTCAACGGGGAGGGTACTAAATGAGCGGTGTCGTCAGGCTCACAGATCCAACACGCGTTTCCTCACGAATCTTCAATCTGTTCCTGATAGCGCTCCTGCTCGTGAGCTTCTCGGGCTTCGAGCTGTCCCGCCCCCAGCCGACTGCGGCCGATCCGGCACTTTCCGTGTCGACATCTGTCACCAAGCCGCTCCTGGGCGGCACGGCGACGGTCAATGTCACGGTCACCAATACCGTACCCGACAAGGGCTACAACCTCTCGATCGAAACGACGATAGGTAGCAGCATCGCACCTCTCGGCACGGTGACCATAGGCACCGCGTCGGTCCCGCCGACCACGCAAAGCCTCAACCCCGCAACCGGCGTTACCTCACTGACGTTCGTCGACATGGTGGATCTGGCTCCCACCGAGTCCTACACCCTCACCTTCGAGATCGACATCTCCGGCGACCCCAACTGGGAGGTCGGGGACCTGGTTATCGTCTCCTCGGCAGGTATGGTCAACACGATTCCGGACAACAGCGGCTCCTGGATACAGGGCGCTGACACCGCGCAGGCGGAAGTCATCCCGATCGACCTGGTGTACAAGACCGCCAACCAGTCCACCGGCGTGCAGCAGGATCTGGGAACCGAAACGCGTCCCTACACCTACACCATCGAGGTGCAGAACAACTTCACCAACCCGTCGCGCTCGGTCGTAGTCACCGATACCCTGCCCGACGGCATCGAGTTCATGGGCATGTCGGGCGCATCCGATGTGGGTGCGGTCGACGCCGGATTCGGTATACCGGACCCGGTCACCGGTGAGACAGCGCTGCAGTGGACGCTCGGCGATCTTGTGCCGGGCCAGAGCGTGACGCTCGTCTACGACGCGGGCATCCGCTACGACTACTACGGCACAGACAACGGCGGGA
The DNA here is from genome assembly GCA_041739935.1 of Coriobacteriia bacterium. GTDB lineage: Bacteria > Actinomycetota > Coriobacteriia > Anaerosomatales > JAGXFU01 > JBGSMX01. Next base: position 6,692 of record JBGSMX010000186.1, read on the forward strand.
ACAACCGGCCCACCGCCGTGTTCGACGGGCGCGAAACCACCTCCACGCCGATCGAGCACAAGACCGGATTTACGAATACTGCGGGGCTGGTGAGCCTGTACAAGGGCAGCCTTCCGGCGACGATCTCGCCAACGGACTCGGACAGCGCCGGGGTGGAAGGCACCTACATCACGATCAACAAGTCCGGATCGCCGTCGATGGGCGGCTACGGCACCGTGGTCGACTACACCCTCACGTATACGACCGCGCAGTACTACACCGCCGACAACATCGTGGTGAGCGACACGCTCCCCGACGGCATGACGTACGTGGACGGCTCGGCCTCGACCGCACCTACAACACTCGCGCACAACGCTGACGGCACGACCGACATCACCTGGAGCATGCCGGCGCTGGTCACGACCGATCAGGGCACCATCACGTTCCAGGCAGTCGTGGATCCGACCTGGGAAGGCCCGGGAATCGCGGGCGAGCCGATCCGCGCTGGCGACTCGATGACCAACCACGCGGAACTGGCTGCCGACTGGCACGACCAGATCAACGCGCGAGACGGCAGCGACGTGCTCGTGGCCGAGGTCTCGGCAGGGCTCGAAACCGGCCTGCCTGCAATCAGCAAAGAGGTCTGGGACCCGGACCTGGGCAGCTGGACCGACGCCATCGAGGCGCAGGTCGGCGACGTGCTCGAGTACCGCGTTCGCTTCAACACCGATGACGGCGCGACCCCGCTGCGCGACGACATCACGCTTGGCTACATCACGCTCACCGACTGGCTGCCGCCGGGAACGGTCTACAACGGGGACGCGGTGCCCAGCTACGACGGCACGTTCTCGGTGCCCGCGACCGGTACTCCCCCGGCGATCAACGCCGACACCCCTCATGCCGTGACGATCGGCTCGCTGCAAGGAATCGAGTGGTTCCTGGGCGACGTGTCCGCCGATGGCTGGTGGGAAACGACCTTCACCGTGACCGTGCAAGACACGCCCGTGGTGGCCGAGGGCCTCAAGACCGGAAACCACTGGAAACTCACCGGCATCAACACCTTTGGCCAGGAGTACTCCGATCGCGACATCGCCGATCTCAACTACATCGATCCGCACCTCACGCTCACGAAAGACGTCTCGGCACTCCCCGACCCGCTCGTTCCGGGCTCGGCCGTGGGCTACACGATCACCATCGACAACACGGGTCTTGGCTCTGCCGAGGACGTGCTCGTGACCGACACGCTGCCCGTGGGTATGCGCGGCACCACTCCGTCGATCACCTCCCTGACCCTGGGCGGCGCACCGCTTACCGAGGGCGCCGACTACGTGCTGACCTACAACAGCGGCACCGGCGTATGGACGATCGATCTGCACAGCGGCGCGATCGACACGCCTGTGCCCGGTGGCTCGCAGCTGGTGATTGCCTACAACGCAGTCGTGGACGCGAACGTCGCGGCGGGCGACACGCTCGTCGATCTGGCGACCGTAGGCTATGACACCCAGGCCGACGGCAGCGGGCGCTCGACCCCGGGTACCGCGGTCGTCGCCGACGACAACACCGACGACGCGCAGATTCAGCTCGCTCCCCTCGCGATCATCTCGAAAACGGTGACGCCGGCCGCGATCACGATCGGCCAGACCGTCCACTACAACATCACCGTTACCGTACCGCGCGGAATGGTGGCGTACTGGCCACTGCTCTACGACCGCGTGACCCGCGACGGCATCTGGTTCGTCCCGGGCAGCGCAACGATCACCACGCTGGCCGGCACGCCGGTCAGTCCCGCCACGCTCGAGAACACCGCGACCGCACCGATCCGGATCCCCACCACCAGCACGAGCCGCACCGAGTTCGCGTGGAACCTGGCCAACCCTATCGACAACCGTGGCCAGGCGACGGACTACACCTTCGTGCTTGGCTACGACATGATCTACACCGGCGTACGCGATGCGGGTACGCAAGAGCTCTTCTTGCCCGGTACCGGTAACGACCTGCTCACCAACGACTATGTGTATGCATACTGGGAGCTCACCGGGACCGGCTCACGCCCGGCCGCAACCACCGGCTACGACCGCAACGTGCTGTACGGCACCGATGCGAACGCCGACGTGAACCAGCCTCTGATCACGACCTCCAAGGCCGTGACCTCGACCGGGCCATACGCGGGCAACTCGACGATCCAGTACCGCGTCTATCTGGACAACCTCGCCTCAAACACGCGCAGCCAGTCGACCGCCTACGACATCTTCTGGGACGACACGCTGCCTGCATTCGTGGGCAACCCGACACTCACCGGCGTGACGCACTCGACGCTGGGCAACATCATCGGCTCGGTGACGCCCGACTTCGGCTCCACGCCCCTGGTCGATATCGACTTCGACAACATCGCGCTGGCAAAGGGCGAGCGCATCACCATCACCTACACGGCGGTGATCGATCCCAACGTGCCCGCCTCGACCTCACTCGTCAACGCGACCGATGCGGACTGGTCCTCGCTACCGGGCACACCGGTAGGCAGCCGCCGCTACAACGACCAGGCCTGGGAATCCACCTGGCTGGTCGACAGCGCGACCACCACACTCAACATCGCCTCGCCCACGATCGTGAAGAGCATCGTGGGCCCGAATCCGACCCGCATTGGCGACACGGTCACCTACAACCTGCGCGTGAGCGTACCTGCCGAGACGGTCCTTCCCGGCAGCTACCTGTCGGACACGATCGCACGCGACGGCCTGACCTACGTTGGCGGCAGCGCAACCACAGCGCTCGTGAGCGGTTCGCCCGAGACCTCGGCGACACTCGCGGGTGTCGTGTTCGACGACTCCGCGAACCCCGGCTCGCTCGCGACCTTCAATCTCGTCGCAGCCATCGACAACGCCGATGTCGCAGCCGGCACCGGTGACGCACCGTACGTCTTCGACCTGACCTATCAAATGGTCTACGACGGCATGCTCGATGGGGGTGGCTGGGACTTCTTCGTACCGGCTGCGGCCAATCAGGTCGCCGACACCGGCCGCGTGCACTGGACGATCGGGGCAACGCCTACCTCGGCGTCCTCGGCAGCGACGCTGAATGTGGACCAGCCGCTGCTCTCGCTCGACAAGAGCGAACTGAGCGCCGGTCCCTACACCGGCGGCCAGGCTGCCACGTACCGGTGCGTGATCGACAACGCTTCGGGCTTCGCGCCCGCGTATAACCTGACCTGGGACGACGTGCTCGCGGCCGACATGTCAGATGCGACCCTGCTGTCGGTGACGCACTCGACGCTCGGCAACATCATCGGCTCGGTCACGCCGGACTTCTCCGATCCCGACAGCGTTTCGATCGACTTCGGCGCCGTGTCGCTTGGCACCGCCGAGACGATCACGATCGAGTACACCGCCGTAGTCGATCCGGGCGCAGGTGCCGGCTCGGTGCAGGTCAACACGGCCGACGTGGACTGGACAAGCCACCCCTCCTCGGCGGATATGCGCGTCTATAACGATTCCGCTGCGGAGGCGGCATGGACCGACGACACGGACACGGAGCCGGTCTCGGTGGCAGATGCACTGATCGACAAGACGATCGAAGATGGGGACACCACACGCACGATCGGCGAGGAGTTCGAGTACTACGTGAGCTTCTCGGTACCCGCCTCGACCACTGCGTACAACATGGTCATCACCGAGGAGATCCCTGACGGGCTCACCGTGCTCTACAGCTCTCAATCGCACGCGATCGGGAGCGTCACGACCTCCACGGTCAGCGGAGCAACCACGCTCGAGTGGGACCTGGGCGATGTGACGAACCCGCCGTACTCGACACTCACGCTCACCGTGGGCGTGCGGGTCGACGACACGTTCGACGGCGGCGCAGCGCTCGACGGCCTGCCGTCCGGCACCGATGGCGACCCGCAAAGCCAGCTCGTGAACACCGCCTGGATCGACTGGGATACTGCGAATACGGGCGGCACGCACATGAACTCCTCGGACACCATCACGGTGACCGTGGCCGAGCCGCACCTCACGATCGACAAGGTCGCGAGCGAGACGGCGCTCGATCCGGGCCAGTCCGTCGGTTTTGGCGTGACGATCGACAACGACGGCACATCGACCGCGTACGACCTGCTGTGGCACGACGTGATCCCGGACGAGCTCTACGCCACCGGGACTTCGCCGGTGCTGCAGTCGGTGACGCTCGACGGCACACCGCTCGTCGCAGGAGTCGACTACACGGCTGACTTCGCGTCGAGCACGACTGTGACCATCGATTTCGACGTGCCGCTCGCGACAGGCAGCTCGATCGTGATCGCGTACACCGCCACACTCGATGGCGGCGTGGCGCGCGGCATAGTCTTCAAATGCGGCAATTTCCGGAAAGCCGGCCGATTTCACGAGGCGGTTGAGCTTGCGGGAA
>JBGSMX010000060.1:0-6705 GCA_041739935.1 Coriobacteriia bacterium
GGCGCCGACCAGGCCGGCAATCGAGTCGTGGTCGGAGACTGGGTCGCGCTGGGCCGTCCGGCGGGTCACGAGGTGCGCATCATCGAGGCGATACTGCCGCGCTCCTCGGCATTCGTACGCGGGGATCCGGGCGAGCGGACAGGCGAGCAGGTGGTCGCGGCCAACATCGACCGGGTGCTGGTGGTCCAGACGGTTTCCGGCGAGTTGAACCTTCGTCGTCTCGAGCGCGAACTCGTGCTTGCGTGGAACAGCGGGGCGCTCCCGGTCGTGGTGCTGTCGAAGAGCGACGGCTTCGCAGGCGACTTCGGCGCAGTCGTTCGCGACGTCGAGTCAGTCTCGCCCGGCGTGGCGACCATAGTGACGAGCGGGGCTACCGGCGAAGGCATAGAGGCGCTGCGAGCTCAGATTCCGGCCGGTGTGACCGCGGCACTCCTGGGCTCGTCGGGAGTGGGCAAGTCCACGCTCGTGAACGCGCTGGTGGGTGAGGCGGTTCAGGAGACGCGTGAGGTGCGCGAGTCGGATGGCAAGGGCCGGCACACCACGGTGGCACGGGAGATCGTCTCGGTCCCGGACGGCGGCGTCATCATCGACACGCCGGGACTCAGGGCTCTCGCGCTGTGGGATGTGAGCAGGGGTATGTCGCTCGCGTTTTCCGACATCGAGACACTCGCCCGGTCGTGCAAGTTCGGTGACTGCGCACACATGGACGAGCCGGGATGTGCGGTGCGCGAGGCGGTTGCAGGGCAGCAACTCACCACGCGCCGCCTCGAGTCGTATCTCGACTTGCGCGGGGAACTCGAAGAACTCGACCGGCGGCGCGAGCGACAGTCGTGGCAGCGGAGCGAGGGCAAGCCCCGAACCCGACGCTAGTTGCGAACATCCGAGGTGTCTCGAACTCGACTCGGACGTTCATATCCGCCGTCACGGTCTGGGGCTCAATCGGTCGAGGTACTCGCGGGTCAATTCCGAACCATCCACCGTCCGATCGTGCCGGATGAGCGCATCCTGCGCCTCGCGAAGTGCTGTCAGGTCGGTCAGCAAGATGACCGCGCCGTCCGTGCGTCCGTCATCGACGGTCGAGCGACGCACGCGACCCCAGTAGACGGATCCTCCGATGACCGCTTCGAACGCGAGGTCGTCGCACGCATAGCGGATGCAGAATTCGGCGTGGTGAGCTATCTCCGGCGCGCTGTCGAGCAGTGAGTCGCCGAGCGAGAGCCCCGGCAGGACCTTCTCGGCGACGGGATTGAGCGATTTGATTCGCAGGTTCCGGTCTACCACGATCATCGCGTCGGACATCGTGTAGAGCGATTCGGATTTGGGTCGAATCGTCAGCCCCCGCATGCCCGACCGGAACAGTTCGTACGCGATGGCGATGGCCAGTATGGCAAACAGTGCCGGTGACGGATCGACCTGTTTGCCGCGAGCAAATGTGCTTCCCACATGTACCAGACCGCCGGCGAGGACGATGCAGGTCGCGCCGCCGATCACGATCGCTCGACGACGCCCGCCCGACTCACCGCTCGACCACCAGCCCCGGACCATCCAGACCAGACCGGTGAGGACCAGAGCGAGTACCATGGCCAGGTGGATCATCGCGAGCGGTCCGTACCGGGCCAGGCCAGTCCCGGGGCTCACCGCAACGTAGAGCGCGTGCAAGGGGTTCGTGACCCCCACGAGCAACACGTACGCGAATGGCGCGTGAGCCAGCAGCAGCCCGTTGCGTTCGAGCCACCGGGCGCGGTTGGTGATTGCTGCAGCGAACAGGAACCAGTACGTGGGGGCCCCGCCGACACCCAGCAGAGTCGCCATTCCGAGCCAGAATACCGGTGAGGAATGCTGCAGGGACAGCGGGCTCGAGGTGACGGACAGGTTCAACATCGCAAAGTGCGCGAATGCCCAGGACCCGGTCGTGATGCAAAGAAGTACGAAGTAGCGTCTCGCGTGCAGTCGGTCGCCGGGCAGGGCCAGGCCCACGATTGCGAGAATCGCCGCGACGAACCCCGCGGCCAGCGGCAGCAGTGACTCGAAGCTGATCATGACCCTCCTGGCCCTGAGCCTCTCTGGTCGGCCTCATCGGCGGACACACCGCCGGTGATGATGCCGAGGTGCGTGGCGGCCACGCCGGGCTACTCGAACACCACCGGAACACGCGTCTCGTGAATTCGCGAGCCGTCCTTCGCGGAACGCTCGTACGCCACGACGGACCCTGCACCCTCCGCCGCATCGAACTCGATCGGAGCGGAGAACTCCGCCCACGTCCCCGTGCCTCCGCCTCCGCTGACGAACTGCTCGGTGATAACCTGGCCGGCCGGATCGATCACCTCGATCAGGAACGTCGCCTCGAAGGTGTTCGACTCTCCGCGTACGGTGACCGGACTCGTGATGCTCTGCTCAGGCAGCGGTGTCGTGATCAGCAACGCCGGCCTCACATCGTTGAAGTCATCGCGGACCGCGCCCGCCTTGAGATCGGCCCCCTCGATCCGAAATGCGATCTGTTCGACTCCGTCCAGCTCGGTGAGCGAGAACACGATCTGCGCTGTGCGCTGCAGTATCGACTGCGAATCGCCGCCTGCCTCGAATTCCGGCGACAGATCGACCGTGACGAGACCTGCCGAGACCGCGACGGCGTTGAGGCGGGTCCCCGCAGGGATCGATGACGCGAAGCCAAGCGCGCTCTCGCCGGCTGTAGGGCCCTCGAGCAGCGTCTCGACGAGCGCTTCGACAGTCGACGGATCGTCGTCCGGCACGAACTCGCCCGAGTCGAGTTCGACCTCGATCGTACGACTCACGGGCGAGACGAGCCCTTCGGCGATCAGGAACACAGGGACTTCGCGCTCCCCGGTCTGCGGGGCAGGCTCAACCGGGGACTCGGGCTCGGGTTCGGGGGAGGACGGGGCCACCGCGGAAGGCTCCTCGGCATCCGCCGTGCAGCTGCAGCCGGGGAGCGTGAGAAGCATGAGCAGCGCGCACAGCAACGCACACGCATGCTTGTGGGTGCGATTCGTAAGCATGGGTCCTCTCCTCGGGGCCATGATACCGCAGGTCCGGGAAGGGGGATATGAGGAGGGAATCGTGGCGCGAGGACAGGAGCGGATAGTGGCAGAGAACCGGGGCAGCGTAGCGGGTGGAATCATCTTGGTCATGCTTGGCGTCGCGTTTCTCGCCATGCAGATACTTGGCGGGGCCGCCGGATCGTTCGTGTTGCTCGGGCTCGGCATCGCGTTTCTCGTCTCTCACGTCTATTACGGTTCCTATGGCTTCCTGATCCCCGGCGGGATACTCACCGGCCTGGGTGTGGGACTGCTTGCCGAGGAACTGCTGGGTGCGCCCGGTGAGCCGGTGGTACTTGGGCTGGGCCTGGGCTTTCTGCTCGTGTGGATCGTCGACCGGCTCATCACGCGCAAGGGTCCTGATACCGGGGCGTGGTGGCCGCTCGTGCCGGGCGGGATCCTTACGCTGGTCGGTATCGACTCGATCTTCCCCGAGCTGATGGACACCGCCCTGCGCTATGTGTGGCCGGTTGCGATCATCTTGCTGGGTGCCGTGCTCATCTGGCGCGGCGTGCGCAGCCGCGATCGCGCGTAGCGCCCGGTTTGTGCGGTTGTGGGTATCGCCCATGTGACGATATCCTTGCGGGGCGCCCCGGCAGGGGAACAGCCCCGACCCGCGAGACGCGAGATCGGATCACATGCAGGTACACAAGTTCCATAGTCCGTTCTCTCACTGGTTCAGTGGTCTTCTGTTCGAGTTGGCCGCCATGGCAGTCTTCATCGCGCTCGTCGCCGGACTCGTGACCCTCATCGCGCGGTTCGTGTAGGAGCCCCGGCGATATGTGGGTGTCTCCCGGCCTCAAAGACGCGCGAATCATCGCTCACTACGTGGGACTATTCGTCATCGGCGTAGGCATGGCGATGCTCGTGCCGCTGGTGACAGCACTGCTCTACGCCGAGTGGGACTCGAGTCTGGACTACGCCGTCGGGATCGGAGTGGCATTTGCGGTGGGTGGCGCGTTGCGCATGGCGCTTCCGAAAGACGCGAGGCTGACTCACGCGCATGCGCTCGCCCTCACCGGTTTGGGCTGGCTGGCGGCCTCTGCCGCAGCAGCAGTGCCGCTTGCGCTGTCGGGCAACTACGCGAGCTACGTAGATGCCCTGTTCGACGCGGTGTCGGGATTCACGACCTCCGGACTGACGGTCGCCAGAGACCTGGATCACATGTCGTATTCGCACAACATGTGGCGCCACCTCACGCACCTTATCGGTGGCCAGGGGATTGTCGTGGCCGCACTCTCTCTGGCGGTAGGCCTGCGCGGCGGCGCGGTCTCGATGTACCTGGCAGAGGGCCGAGACGAGCGGATTTTGCCCAACGTGCTATTCACGACCCGCTTCATCTGGTTCGTAACCGCGGTGTACGTCGGTTTGGGCACGCTCGTCCTGACCGGCGTTCACACCTACCTGGGGATGGCGCCCGCCCGAGGCGTGCTGCATGCCTTCTGGATCTCGGTTGCTGCGTATGACACCGGTGGATTCGGACCGCAATCGATGAACGCCATGTACTACCATAGCTACCTGTTCGAGGCGGTCAGCGTGTTTCTCATGCTCGCCGGAACCATGAACTTCAATCTGCACGCCCAGGTATGGCGCGGGGATCGCACCGAGTTGTGGAAGAACATCGAGACGCGGGTTCTGGCCGTCAACATCCTGATTCTGTCGGGATTCGTCGCCGCAGGCATGGCGGTGACGGGCACCTTCACCGGTCCGCTCGCCGTGATACGCAAGGGTGCGTATCACATTCTGTCGGCGCACAGCGGCACGGGACACCAGACGCTCTACCCTAACCAATGGTCCATAGACGCAGGGGGCGCTGCGTTCGCGGCGATACTCCTGGCGATGGCCGCAGGTGGCGCGGTGTCCTCCACAGCAGGTGGCATCAAGGCGCTTCGCTTCGGCGTGCTCATCAAGGCCGTGCAGCAGCAAATCAAGGTGGCCATGTCGCCGCGAAGCGCGGTGACAGTGACGCGCTATCACCATCTGGGTGACCGGCTTCTCACGCCTGAGATCACGAGTGCCGCTGCCATCGTTTTCATCATGTATATCGTCACCTACGTCACCGGAGGGTTGGTCGGCGCGGCATTCGGCTACCCGGCGGCCGACGCCATGTTCGAGTCGATCTCTGCGGCCGCCAATGTGGGCCTTACCACCGGCATCACGTCGCCCGCGATGCCCATCGGACTGAAGCTCTTCTACATCTTCCAGATGTGGATAGGCCGTCTGGAGTTCGTCGCCGCGCTGACTCTGCTGGCATACGTCGTGCTCGGCCTCAGGCCCCGGAGCGGACGGCGGACCGCATGAGAGTGGCGATCGCGATTCTTCTCGCACTCCTCATCGCACCGGCGCAGGCACTGGCGCTCACGGCAGACGATGTCTTCGAAGTCAACGTTCCGGGGCTGATCGAGATCGATCGCCTCCTGGATGGCACGATGGTCTCGTTCAGCGGCGAGGCGATAGGCGAGGATCTTCGCGCGGACGCGACGCACCGCTGGGTCAACGTGCTCGAGGACGGCATGGCGGTGGGCGTCTACGTTACCAACGAGCAGGCAGCGCAGATCGAGACGTACGGAGACCACGGCCACCGCGGCGCGACCGTGAGAGTGGTGGGGCAGGTCAATATCGCGTGCGAGCAGCACGGCGGCGAGTTCGATGTGCATGCCGCGCAGTTCGAGGTGCTCGACGCCGGCGGGCTGATAGAGCGTCCCGTCACCCCGCTCAAGGCTGTCGCCGCGGGCATAGCGCTGACGATCGCCATGCTCGAAGCTCACCTGTATCGTCGAATGCTCGTCCGCCGCATGCGCTAGCGGGCAAGCGAGGCCCACCCGGCATTCGCGCCGTGCAGGTTGTCATGCCGCGAGCGCGAAACGATACAACGGAAAGGTCGCATGGACGATTCGAGCGCCACATCCGCCGAGAAGTCGGCCCTGATCACGCTCGACCAGGTCGTGAAGGTCTACGACACGGGCGAGGTGCCTTTCACCGCGCTCAAGAGCGTGAATCTGCATGTCCATACGGGTGAGTTCATCGGGCTTATCGGCAAGTCGGGCAGTGGAAAGACGACGCTCATCAACATGATCACGGGTATCGACCGGCCCACATCGGGCAGCGTGCTGGTGGACGGCACGCCCGTGCACGCGCTCAACGAGAACCAGCTCGCGATCTGGCGGGGCCGGACGATTGGCGTGGTGTTCCAGTTCTTCCAGCTGCTGCCCACGCTCACGGTTATCGAGAACGTGATGCTGCCCATGGATTTCTGCAACGTCTACGATCCGATCGAACGCCCCGAGCGGGCACTGGCGTTGCTCGAACAGGTCGAGATGACCGACCAGGCCTACAAGCTGCCATCGGCGCTGTCGGGCGGGCAGCAGCAGCGCGTCGCGATTGCACGCGCGATTGCCAACGACCCCCCCGTGATAGCCGCCGATGAGCCCACCGGCAACCTGGACTCCAAGACCGCGGACGCGGTATTCACGCTGTTCGAGGAGCTTGTCGATCGGCACAAGACGATCGTCATGGTGACGCACGACAACGATCTCGCCACGCGGGTGCGCCGAGCGTTGCACGTGCACGACGGCGAGATCGTCGAGGAGCGCGTCAACCGGCCGCGGACCGAGGCGCCGGGACCGTGATGATCGCTCCGCGCTGGCGCAAG
>JBGSMX010000069.1:0-26775 GCA_041739935.1 Coriobacteriia bacterium
CACCCAGCCCGTTGCGCACGGCGTCGGCCGCGGCCCAGTTGCGCTCGGTGCGCGCAGCCGCACGTGCCGCCAGGAGCGCCTCGACCGCCAGGTTCGGATCGTCTCCCTCGTATCCCGCAAGCTGACCCGCGAGCTCGATCACCTCGTTCGGGTACTCCGACTTCTTGCGGTCGATGACCGCGATTCCAAGTACGCCCAGAAGCTCACTGATCGCGTCGCGCGCCTGCTTGAGCAGGGGTACGTTCGACTCGTGCTCACCTACACCGAATTCGCCGAGGAAGCGATTGGTCGCCCGAACGAGCTCGAAGAGGGCTCCCAGCGCCCCGGCGGTGTTGAAATCGTCGTCCATCTCGGACACGAATTTGCCGCGGGCGGTTTCGATCGCCTCGAGCAGCGCATTTCGCTCCTCGACGCCCGCCACAGCTCCGGACCAGGGAGTCTCGGCCAACAGGTACGTGTCGATCTCCCTGACGGGCCCGGCGATGCGCTCGTAGGCCACGGCAGCTTCGTCCAAACGCTCGGTGGAGAAGTCCAGCGGGCTCCGGTAGTGGGTCTGCAGCATCATCAGGCGAATGACGGCTGGCTCGTACGTCGTAAGCACATCTCTGAGCAGCATGAAGTTGCCCAGGGACTTGCTCATCTTCTCCTGGTTCACCTGGAGCAGACCGCCGTGCATCCAGTAGCGGACGAACGGATGGCCGGTGGCAGCCTCGGACTGCGCGATCTCGTTCTCGTGATGCGGGAAGATCAGGTCAGAGGCGCCTCCGTGTATATCAAACGTCACGCCGAGTTCTTGCTCTGACATGACCGAACACTCAAGATGCCATCCCGGCCGACCCTCGCCCCAGGGGCTTGCCCAGTGCGGCTCGCCCGGCTTGGCGGCCTTCCACAGCGCGAAGTCGAGAGGGTCTTGCTTGCGGTCGTCCACGTCGACTCGCGACCCGGAGTTCATCTCATCGATGTCGCGTCCGGACAAGCGGCCGTAGTCTTCGAAGGAACGCACCGAGAAGTAGACATCTCCTTCGACCACGTACGCGTGGCCGCGCTCTATGAGGCGCTCGACCATTCCGATCATCTCGGAAATCGTCTCTGTTGCCTTGGGGGCAACCGTTGGCGCCTCGATTCCGAGAGCCTCCATCGCTGCCCGGAAAGCGTTCGTATACTCGTGTGCGACTTCTGCGGCCGACCGGCCCTCCTCGTTGGCGCGGTTGATGATCTTGTCGTCGACGTCGGTGATGTTCTGGACGAAGGTCACGTCGAAGCCGCGATACGCCAGATACCGACGAATCACGTCGAAGGACAGGAAGGTCCGGGCATTGCCGATATGTATGTGGTTGTAGACGGTCGGGCCGCACACGTACATGGCGATCTTGCCCGGATCGCGAGGCTCGAGGTCCTCTTTGCTTCGCGAGAGCGTGTTGTACAGACGGATCGTCATCGTTCTCCTTATTGGTCAACGTGGCCATCCGGCCGGTACGGTCAGGCGTCAGTCGGATGTGCCGGCTCCTCGGCGGTGCCACCTTCCTCGGCCAGCTTGTGCTCAAGCCGGTCGAGCCGCCGCTGCAGACTGCGGAACATCTCGATCACGGGGTCGGGAAGATCCTCGTGATGCAGGTCGATGGTCTCGATGCGCTCGCCTTCGCGCACCACGATTCGCCCGGGGATGCCCACAACCGTACAGTTGGGCGGCACGTCGTTGACGACGACAGCGCCACCTCCTACGCGGCTTCCCTCGCCGATCGTGATGTCACCCAGGACAGCCGCCCCCACGCCAACAACGACACAGTCCTCCAACGTGGGGTGGCGCTTGCCACGCTCCTTGCCGGTGCCGCCGAGGGTGACGCCCTGGTACAGTGTCACGTCATCGCCGATGACGGTCGTCTCGCCGATCACGACACCCATGCCATGATCGATGAAGAAGCGTCTTCCCAGCGTAGCTCCCGGATGGATTTCGATCCCCGTGAAGAACCGCACGATCTGACTGAGCCAACGGGACAGGCCCCGCCGGTGGTGACGCCAGAGCCAGTGATCGAGCCGGTGCCACCAGATCGCATGCACGCCCGGGTAGTTGAACAAGACGTTCAACGTGGATGTGGCAGCCGGATCGCGTTCCTTGACGGCCTGTATGTCTTCTCGGACGAGCTCGAACACCGCGACCTCCGTCGCTGATTCCCCGACTGCGCGACCGGCCGTCCGTGGGCCGAAGCACACCTGACTATCCCGTGGGGTCTCGCGCCTGTCAATCTCGGCCGAGGAGAACTACTGCCCAGGCCGCAACGCCCTCTTTGCGCCCGACAAAACCGAGGCCCTCGGTGGTGGTCGCCTTGAGCCCGACAGAATCGGCAGCCACACCCAGATGGCTGGCAAGCTCCGAGCGGATGGCATCACGGTAGGGGGCAAGCTTGGGCTCCTCCAAAGCGATGACGAGGTCGGCGTCTATCAGCTCGAAGCCCTTCTCCCGCATGAGGACCGCAACCCTGTCCAGCAACAGAACGCTCGAAGCACCCGCGTATGCGGGGTCGGTGTCGGGAAAGTGACTTCCGATGTCCTGCGCACGCATCGCGCCCAGGATCGCGTCCATGAGCGCGTGAGTGAGCACGTCGGCGTCAGAGTGGCCGAGAAGCCCCCGGTCGTGCTCGATCTCGATACCGCCTAGCACGAGCGGCCGGCCCGCAACGAACGCGTGGACATCGTAGCCGGATCCGATTCTGAGTACCGACATGTCAGCTCCCCCTGCGGTATTCGATGACGGCGGCCACGACCTCGATGTCTTCGGCGACCGTGACCTTTATGTTCTCCCGCGGCCCGGTGATCATGCGCACCACCCCTCCGATGCGCTCGACCAGCGAGGCATCATCGGTGCCCGTGAATCCATCCGCTCGCGCGGAAGCGTAGGCTTCGCGCAGCGTCCAGGCGTCGAAAACCTGAGGTGTTTGTGCAACCCAAAACCGGTCGCGATCGGGCGTGCCCGTCACCTGCGTGCCCTCGACGGTCTTCAGCGTGTCGTAGACAGGGTGTCCCACAACGGCCCCGTCAATCGGTTCGTCGAGTACCGCTTGCACGGCGGAGTCGATGCATTCCACGGTGACGAGCGGGCGGGCACCGTCGTGCACGGCGATCAGGGCGACCGCGTCGGAGACAGCAGCCAGACCTGCACGCACTGAGTCGGACCGACTATCGCCACCCGCGACAACGACGATCGGTTTCGAGAGTCCGGCCGCCTCGATAGCCTGCGAGCGGTACTCGTCCACGCGCTCCGGATGCACCACGACCACGAGCTCGGTCACGCGCGACGAACTATCGAAGGCCCGAAGTGCATGGCTGAGCACGGGCAAGTCAGCGACGCGAGCCAGCTGCTTGCCGCTCGCAGCCCCGAATCGCTCCCCGGCTCCACCGGCCACGATGATGGCGGCGACCCGCTCAGTGCCGGCGGTCCTGCTCTTCTCCGTCTGACGCCTCACGGTCGCTCCCGCCTTCATTGACGAAACGTGCGAATATCATACGCCCCGCCGAGGTCTGAAGCACCGAGGTCACCTCGGTGTCGACATCCTCGCCCAGGTACGGTCGCCCGCCCTGAACGACCACCATGGTGCCGTCCTCAAGGTAGCCGACGCCTTGCTCCGGCTCCTTGCCGGCCTTTGCGATTCTCAGTCGCAGCGGCTCCCCCGGAAGAAACGCCGGGCGCAGCGCGTTGGCAACCTCGTTGAGGTTCAGCACCTTGATGCCCCGGACGTCGGCAACCCGCGACATATTGTAGTCGACCGTCACGAGAGCGGAGTTCGTCTCGGCAGCCAGCCGCATGAGCTTCCCGTCGACATCGGGAAGATCCTGATAGTCGGTCTCAAACACGGCCAGAGAATCGGGACCCTGCTGCAGTCGAGTCAGCAAGTCGAGCCCGCGTCGACCTCGCGCGCGCTTGATGTCGTCGGCCGAATCGGCCAGCGTCTGCAACTCGGCGAGCACGAACCGTGGCACGCGGACCTCGCCTTCAAGCATCCCGATCGAACGAAGCTCTGCAAACCTGCCATCGATGACTGCGCTCGTGTCCAGGAGCTTCATGTCGACACGCGTGGGCTGCTCCCCGGAAGAAGTCTCACCCGATAGACGGGGAAAGGCGTGCGCGAAGTCCGAGCTCTTGATGCGGGCGATCTGCATGCCGAAGCTCGCACCGATGACGTAGAGAAGCGCGGTCGATACGATTGCCAGCCACTCGGGCTGGACCAGCCTGAGCGGAAGCGATCCGAGCCAGGCAAGGAGCAGCCCGACGAGCAGGCCGACGGTGCCGAGCACGAGATCGGCCGGCGAGAGTTCCCGCATGTAGCTTTCGAGCCGCGAGAACTGGAGGGTCAGCTCGCGTCCGACGATTCCACCGATGAGGTACCCGATAGACCAGCCGAGAATGATGAAGATGAAGATAACGAGATACTCGGGATAGCCGACCTGTCCGGTCCAGTCGATGAGTCGTGAGATCGCGAAGCCACCCAACGCGCCCGCCGTGACAAACACGAAACGGGTCATGTGAACGATCATGGCTTCTGAACGGAGCGATGGTTCGCCCTCGCCCCCTCACCTCCTTCCACAGTCCGCCGGCGCGCGTGGTCGCGTCCGTGCATACCCGCATTATCGGCAGAGCGCCTGAATCGCGTTAGGTGCCGAGATGGGCGCGCATTCTGCCGAGACCTTCGCTGATCGCCCGAGCGCGCCGCGCGCCAACGCCGTCTACGTCGTCAAGCTCGTCCTCGGTGGCTAGAAGCAACTCGGGGAGCGAGCGGAACTTCTCCACAAGTCGGTTGACGACTGATGCCGGAAGCAGCGGGATGCGCTTCAGGAAGCGGAATCCACGAGGCCGTACGTGGTCTTCGACCGACCCGACATCATCGGGAAGACCGAGCACGCGCGCGATCTGGAGCGGCTCGAGCAGTTGGTCCGGTAGAAGCGCGCCCAGCGCCGTGCGAAGAGCGCTGGCCTTGCGAGGGCCTGAATCGTGGGCGTAGTCACGAATGAGAAGAAGGTAGTCTTCGTCTACGTTCGCCGTGAGTTCCTCGGCCTGCATTCGCACCAGCCGACCCTCGGTGCCTAGCTCGCTGATGTACCTGGTGACCTCGCGCGAAACGCGCTGGACCATCTCGAAGCGGCTTACGACCTCTGCCAGGTCACCCAGAGTGGCGACGTCATCGAACTCAAGCACCGTGAGCCGCGCGAGCACCTCGTCGAGACGCGAGCGATACCGCTGAAGGGTCTGCAGTGCCTGATTCGCCTTGGCCAGGACCACCTCGATGTCTTCGAGGATGACGCGATGACCGTCGAGGTACAGCGTCACGGCGTCCCGTCGCTGAGAGATCGAGATCACGAGCGCCTTGGTCTGGCGGCTCACGCGCTCGGCCGTGCGATGTCGCATTCCGGTCTCGGATGTTGGCAGTGACGGGTCCGGCACGAGGTGGACATTGGCTAGACGCAACACCTCACACTCGGCATCCAGCACGATCGCGCCGTCCATCTTTGCCAGCTCCGAGAGCGCCTGAGCCGTGAACGGCGTATCGAGGGCGAACCCGCCGTTACACAGCGGCATGACGTTGTGCTCGTCACCGATGACGATCAGGGCGCCGGAACGAGCAGAGAGGATGTACTCAAGCCCTTCGCGAAGCACCGTTCCCGGCGCAACCTTCTCCAGCTCGGAGCGCACGGCCTCCTCAGACCTCGTGACCATGGATTTCCCCTCCCTTGTCGCCGCGCCCTCATCCCCGATTCTGCCACGAGCAGCCGCTCTGAGCCACCCGAATGCGAATGCTTACGTCCCGAGGAACGTCGAAAGCTGTGCAACCGAGGTCGTCTCGTGCATGCCGACACCGTCCGGCACCAGAGCAGATGCAGGCACTGATGCGAGCACGCGGGTAAGTCCCTGGCGGGCTGCCTCACGCATGCGCGCCTCCGAGTGCGCAACCGTGCGAATCCGCCCGGTGAGGCCGATCTCGCCAAATCCGACGGTGTCTTCCGGCACGGGAGTGTCCCGAAGTGCCGAGAGGATCGCGAGGGCAAGAGGCACGTCGATCGCAGGCTCGGCGATGCGAATCCCGCCGGCAACCGAGACGTAGACATCCTGGCCCGCCAGCGATGCCGGCGTGTGCCTTTCCAGCACAGCGATGACCTGTAGTAGTCGGGCCGATTCGATGCCCGTCGCCAGACGCCGGGGCATCTGTAAGTAGCTCGGTGTGACCAGCGCCTGAATCTCGACAAGCAGTGGCCGCGAACCCTCCATGGTGGCCATGACCGCAGATCCGGGAGTCGACACGTCGCGCTCGCCGAGCAGTATGCCCGCCGGATTGGCGATGCCGGTCAAACCCCGCTCACCCATCTCGAACATCCCGATCTCGGAGGCTGAGCCGAAACGGTTCTTGACCGCCCGTACTACTCGGAATGCGTGGTCCCTGTCACCCTCGAAATACAGCACCGCGTCGACCATATGCTCGAGCACCCGGGGACCGGCGATCGCGCCTTCCTTGGTGACATGCCCCACGATGACCGTGGTCACGCCGCGGTCTTTCGCAAGACGCATGAGCCGTGAGGTGCACGCTCTGACCTGTCCGACGCTGCCGGGCGCGCCCGACAGCTCGGGATCGTACATCGTCTGGATGGAATCAACGATCAGAAGCGCTGGCCCCAGTCGAGTCACCGCATTCTCAAGGGCTGCCGCATCTACTTCGGGCAGCAGCGTGATGCCCTCGCCGTTCAGGCCGAGACGAGCAGCTCGCAAGGCGATCTGGGAGGGCGATTCCTCGCCGCACGCGTAGAGCACCTGATCGCCTCGCTCTGCGACCAATCCCGATGCCTGGAGCAGGAGTGTCGACTTACCGATTCCCGGCTCGCCTCCCAGAAGCACGAGCGAACCGCTGACCAGACCCCCGCCCAGGACTCGATCGAGCTCCGGGATTCCGGACGAAAGCCGAGGCTGGCGCTCCGCTCCCGCCTGGGTGAGCGCCACGGGCTGGGCAGGGGCAATCGCACCCAGGGATTCGGCATCCGGACCTCGCTGGACGAGTTCCTCTACGAACGTGCCGAACTCGCCGCAGTCGTTGCACCTGCCAAGCCACTTAGGCGCGGTGGCACCGCATGTCTGGCAGCGCCACAGGGTTCGCGCCTTGGCCACGCGCTACTCGCCTGACGCGGTGCCGTCTGAGGCGGCTCCACCACGCCGCTTGCCGGTCCGCGGTGGCATGGTCGGACGGGGCGCCTGGCTGGTAGCGCCGCCCGAAACCGGCACCGCGACTACACTCGCCCCCTTGCGGAACGAGATGATGTCGCCGTCGACGTATGCCTCCACCGTGTCGCCCGGCTGCCACTGTCCGGCCAGAATCTGCTCGGAGAGCGGGTCTTCCAGCAGGCGCTGGATCGAGCGACGGAGCGGTCGGGCACCCATCGAGGGATCGAATCCCTGCGCTCCCAGGAGGGTGCGCGCTTCATCGCTGAGCGTTATGCCCACTCCCTGAAGCATGAGCTGATCGCGGAGGCGTCCGACCATCAGGTCGACGATCTGCTTGATCTCATCGCTCGTCAGGTCGTGGAACACGATCACTTCATCGACACGGTTGAGGAACTCCGGACGGAACATCTTCTTGAGCTCGACGGTCACCCGCTCTTTCAGAGTCTCGTACGACAGCCCCTCCGACGCGGCAGAGAACCCGAGTGTCTGGCCCTTGACGATGTCACGAGCACCCAGGTTGCTCGTCATGATCACGATCGCGTTCTTGAAATCGACCTTGCGCCCTTGGGCATCGGTCAGGCGCCCCTCCTCCAGAATCTGGAGCAAGATGTTGAATACGTCGGGGTGCGCCTTCTCAATCTCGTCGAAGAGGATGACCGAGTAGGGCTTGCGTCGCACGAGTTCTGTCAGTTGTCCGCCCTCATCGAAACCAACGTAGCCCGGCGGCGAACCGATCAGGCGCGAGACAGTGTGCTTCTCCATGTACTCCGACATGTCGAGCTGGATGAGTGCATCTTCGGTTCCGAAAAGGAACGAGGCCAACGCCTTGGACAACTCGGTCTTCCCCACGCCTGAGGGCCCGAGGAAGATGAACGATCCGGACGGGCGCCGCGGGTCTTTGAGGCCGGCACGTGCGCGACGAATCGCTTTCGAGACCGCCGTGACGGCTTCGTCCTGGCCCACGATGCGCTCGTGGAGAGACCCCTCCATGCGCAGCAGTTTGGCGGTCTCCTCCTCGGTGAGGGCGGTGACAGGGACTCCGGTCCACATCGAGACGACCTCGGCGATTTCTCGCTCGGTCACCTCGACGACCCGGCGGTTGTCCGGCTTGAGCCACTCCTCTTCCATGGCGCGCTTCTCGGCAAGGATCGTCTTTTCCTTGTCGCGCAGCGAAGCCGCCTTCTCGAACTCCTGCGCTTCTATCGAGGCTTCCTTCTCCGCGCGCACGGCGCGGAGCCGATCCTCGACCTCCTTAACACCCGGAGGCGCGGTCATCATCTTGATACGCATCTTGGAACCGGCTTCGTCGATCAGGTCGATCGCCTTGTCGGGCAGGAACCGGTCCGAGATGTAGCGGTCGGCCATGGTTGCGGCGGCGTCGATGGCTCCGTCGGTGATGCTGACGCGGTGATGCGCCTCATAACGGTCGCGCAGGCCCTTGAGTATCTCCACAGTCTCCTCGACGCTCGGCTCGCCGACAAGGATCGGCTGGAACCTGCGCTCGAGTGCCGGGTCCTTCTCGACGTACTTGCGATACTCGTCGAGGGTGGTCGCACCGATCGTCTGAAGCTCACCCCGGGCGAGTGCGGGCTTGATGATGCTGGCGGCATCGATCGCACCCTCGGCCGCGCCGGCGCCCACCAGTGTATGCATCTCGTCGACGAACAAGATGATATCGCCGCGCTCGCGGATTTCCTTCATGACCTTCTTGAGACGGTCCTCGAACTCGCCGCGGTACTTGGATCCGGCGACGAGCGCAGCAAGGTCGAGCGTGTAGAGTTGCTTGTCCTTGATCGTCTCGGGTACTTCATCGGCAGAGATCGCCTGCGCGAGGCCCTCGGCCACCGCAGTCTTACCCACGCCGGGCTCGCCGATGAGTACCGGGTTGTTCTTGGTGCGGCGCGATAGAATCTGCATCACGCGTTCGATCTCCATGCCGCGTCCGATAACCGGGTCGAGCTTGCCATCGCGCGCCTGCCGCGTGAGGTTGCGCCCGAACTCGTCGAGAAGGGCTCCCGTGCCGCCCCGCGCACCGCCCTCCGCAGAATCGGCTTGCTTGCCGTAATGGCCCGAGAGCAACTGGATGACTGCAGAACGGACCTTCTCGAGGTCAGCGCCCAGGTTGAGGAGCACCTGCGCCGCAACGCCCTCCCCTTCT
The DNA here is from genome assembly GCA_041739935.1 of Coriobacteriia bacterium. Lineage (GTDB taxonomy): Bacteria > Actinomycetota > Coriobacteriia > Anaerosomatales > JAGXFU01 > JBGSMX01. The sequence goes on from JBGSMX010000069.1 coordinate 9,357, forward strand.
CGAATGAGGCCGAGGAGGATGTGCTCGGTGCCGATATAGTTGTGCCCGAGCTGCAGCGCCTCTCGCAGGCTGAGCTCGAGCACCTTCTTTGCCCGCGGTGTGAACGGGATGTGGCCTGTGGGAACGAAGGTTCCTCGGCCGATGAGGTCCTCGACCTGCTGATGGACGTCCTCAAGCGAGATGTTGAGCGACTCAAGCGCTTTCGCGGCGATGCCGTCTTGCTCGCGGATCAGGCCCAGGAGCAGGTGCTCTGTGCCGATGTAGTTCTGATTGAGCATCCGCGCTTCTTCTTGGGCGTAGACGATGACCCGACGCGCTTTTTCTGTGAACCGCTCGAACATGTGAGGACTCTCCTTGAATCATCTGACGGCCGCGGGGCCGGTGATGGCGTGGTGTTAGGACTAGTATACCCCGATGCGCTGACACCACAGGGGCGATGCCTGGCAAACAGCAAGGTATGTGCCACACATCTGAGTCTCCAAGACTGAGATTCTTCCGGGGCGAGATCGGCGCGGGACAACGAACGTGCGGTGCTCTCAGGCCTCCGGGCGCATATGCGGGAAGAGGAGCACGTCTCGAATGGATGCGCTGTCAGTCAGCAACATGACGAGCCGGTCGATTCCTATCCCCAGGCCACCGCAGGGCGGCATACCGTACTCCATGGCCCGTACGTAGTCCTCGTCGTATCCCATCGCTTCGTCGTCGCCTGTTGCCTTCGCGGTCATCTGCACTGCGAATCGCTCGCGCTGATCGACCGGGTCCACCAGCTCGGAGAAGGCGTTGGCCAGCTCGCGGCCCGTTATGATCAACTCGAATCGCTCGGTCAACTCGGGCTCGCCGGGCTTTCTCCTCGCAAGCGGAGACGTTTCGAGCGGATACTCCGTGACGAACGTCGGCTGCTCGAGCGCTCCCTCGACGAGCTTCTCAAACAGCTCGGTGATGAGCTTGCCTTTCCCCCACGATTCGTCCACGGATATCTCGTACTTGGCACACAGCGCGCGCAACTCGGCGACATCGCGTGCGAACGAGATCTCCTCCCCCGCTGCCTCCGATGTGAGTTCTAGCATCGTGCGCCGGGGCCACGGCCCGGTCAGGTTGACCGAAGTGCCCTGATACTCGATCTCCAGTGTGCCGAGAACCTCGCGCGCAACAGACGTGATGAGTGTTTCGGTGAGTTCCATCATGCCGTCGAGGTTCGTGAACGCCTGATACGCCTCGAGCATGGTGAACTCGGGATTGTGCCGTACCGAGATCCCCTCGTTGCGAAACGAGCGGTTGATCTCGTACACACGCTCGAACCCGCCAACGAGCAGGCGCTTGAGATAGAGCTCCGGCGCGATGCGGAGGTAGAACTCCATGTCGAGTGTGTTGTGGTGCGTTACGAACGGCCTGGCAGTTGCCCCGCCCGGGATCGGGTGCAGCATTGGCGTTTCGACTTCGAGGAACTCCCGGGACTCCATGAATCTGCGAATCGCCGAGATGATCTTGAACCGGGTCTCGAATACACCACGAACCTCCGGGTTCGCGATCAGGTCAACGTATCGCTGCCGATACCGCGTCTCGGTGTCTGTGAGCCCGTGGAACTTCTCTGGAAGGGGACGAAGCGATTTCGAGAGCAGGAGCACCCGGGTCGGCTGAACTGACAGCTCGCCGCGACGTGTCCTGAGTATCGTGCCTGTCGCCCCGACCCAGTCGCCCACATCCAGATCCGTGACGGCGGAGAACCCATCCTCGCCCAACACATTGATCCTGCAGAAGAGCTGAAGCTCGCCGGTGGCATCTCTGATGACGAGGAACGCGAGCTTGCCCTGATCTCTCTTTGCAACGAGCCTGCCCGCGACAGCTACTGTATCGTCTGTCTCAACCCCGTCTTCGAGATCACGGTAGCGCACGCCAAGCTCAGCGACGCGATCGGACACATCGAAGTGATCGAGGAACGGCTCGACGCCGTTGGAGCGCAGAAGATCGAGCTTTTCGCGCCTGACGACAAAAGGATCGTCGACCGCAGGGCGGTCCGAGACGGTATCGTCAGGACAGGCCACAGTTCCTACCGCGTGATCTTCAGGATGTTGTACTCGATGACGCGCCCGGAAGGCGTGTTGACGGCAACGGTGTCGCCTTTCTTGGCGCCCATGATTGACTGACCCACCGGAGATTCGTTGCTGATACGATCCTTCGCGGGGTCAGCCTCGGCAGAACCGACGATCTGGTATACGTGCGTGTCGCCCGTCTCCGTATCCTGGAGCTGCACCTTGCAGCCGAGGGTCACCTTATCGCTCTTCTTGGGCGATTCGATGATGGTGGCATGCGCGAGAATCAGATTGATCTCAGCGATACGCCCCTCGACCCACGCCTGCTCGTTCTTGGCGTCGTCGTACTCGGAGTTCTCGGAGATGTCCCCGAACTCCTTGGCCTCCTTGATCCGCTCGCCAACCTCGCGGCGACGAACAGTCTCGAGGTGATGGAGTTCCTCTTCCAGGCGCACCTGGCCTGCGGGCGTCAGTGCAACTTCTTTGTGCATCCGGTTGTACTCCCGTGTTGGTGACCGGCCCGAACCACGAGGGCCGGAGCTTCGGCTAGCGGACGGGCTGCCCGTTAGGGGCAGCCCGAAAATGTCCACGAAAGTATACCCGAAAACGAAGTGTCAGCAAGTCCTGCTCGTCGAGCAGTGTCTCGCTACTCTTCTTCTTCTTCGTCATCGGCCGTCGGAGTCGCCTTCGTGTTCTTGACGGCGCCTTCCTCGGACTCCTCTTCATCGTCCTTGCCGTCAGCACCCTCGCGAATCGCCTTCATCGTCTTGCCAAGCGACTTACCAAGCTGCGGCAGGCGCTTGGGCCCGAACAGCACGAGGATGATCACGAGGATGATGATGAGCTCGGTTGTCCCCAAGCCCGGAATGAATGCAGCCATGCTACCTCCATCAATCAGAAACCCTGCCTAGACCGGCCTGTGCGACCAGTCGGAACACCGAGCTGCTAGCGTACCACCTACGTCACACGCGTGCCACGGTTGCGGCGGCCTCGGTCCGCGAAAGATAGTAGAGCGTGTGGAGCAGTTCGCGAACCGGATCCGTGTTGTGAAGTGTCACATGCTGGGGCACCTGAACCATCGTCGACGTGTAGTTCAGAATCACCCGAATGCCGGCGGCACCCATGAGATTGGCGACTTCCTGAGCCGCCTCGGGCGGCACGGTGATGACCCCGATGCGAATCTCCTGCTCTTCCACCTGTCGGGCGAGATCCTCGACGTCTTGTACGACGAGATCGCCGATGCGTGTCCCGATCTTCTCCGGATCTTTGTCGTAGATGGCCGCGACGACAAAACCCCTCGCGCGCAACCCGTTGTACGCTGCCACCGCAGAACCGAGATTGCCCGCACCCACAAGCACCAGCCGGTGGGTGTGGTCGGAACCCAGAATGCTCTGGATTCTGTCGATGAGCATCACGATCTCGTAGCCGACCCCGCGTTTGCCGAACGATCCAAAGTAGGTCAGATCGCGCCGGATTTGAGCGGGGTTGATGTCCGTGAGCTCCCCCAGTCTCGCCGAGGAGACCGTGTAGCATCCCTCCTGGCGGAGCTGGATCAGCACGCTCAAGTATGTGGGAAGTCGCTCGATGACGCCTTCAGGAATGCGGTCTGTCACAGGTCCGCTCACGGGAATCCCATCGCCGGTATGGGTGAATGTATCGTAACAATAGTTACAAGCCCGCACAAGGCCAAAAACCCTGCTAGCGACAAGAATCCCGAAGGTCGAACGCTTCAGAATCGTTCGTGATCCAGGGCGGCGATCACGTTGCCCTCAACTGCCGGATCAGGTCGCTTCGCGTGAGGATTCCTACGAGAAGTCCATCGCTCACGACCAGCAGGGCGCCCGGATCGTCGCTCGCCAACCGCAGGATCGCATCGTCTGCGGGCTCATCGACGCGTACCGTCAACCGGCCCATGTCGGTGTCGGCTATCTCAAGCACGCTGACGTCCGCCCATCGGTCGCGCGGAATCGTTTTGGCTCGCGCAAGCGAGACGATTCCGACGATCGCTCCATTGCTGATCACCGGATACCGGCTATGCCGCCCGCTCAAGAAGTAGTCATGCGCGAGTTGCTCGAGTGTGATGTCGCCCGGGGCGAGCTGCGGGCCTGGCGACATAACCGAGCCAACCGACACGCGATGCAGCTTCGACTTTGCCACCTGCTGGCGGTAACTTGCCTCGGCAAGGGATGCGATGAACCAGCCTATGAGCCCCATCCAGATCAGATCCACAGCACCCTGAAGCACGCCGATCACGGCACCGACGACCATGAGGTATCCGATGAGCTGTCCCGACCGGCTCGCCCACCGTGTCGCTTTGAGCAAGTCGCCCGTTATCGCCCACAACCCGGCCCTCAGGACGCGGCCACCGTCGAGCGGGAACCCCGGCAGCAGGTTGAACGCGGCGACGTAGAAATTGATGAAGGCGAGGTACAGCATAGGAGCCGTAAGGACCGCAGGTGCCGACAGGGCCTCGAGCGTCACCAGTGCGCCGAAGAACAGCGCCGCGAGAGCGACGCTCATCCCGGGCCCGGCGATAGCCATCGTGAACTCCCGCCACGGACTGGTGGGCTCTTCCTCCATCTGCGCCACTCCACCGAAGATGAAGAGGGTGACCTTCTCGATCTTGATGCCGCCTGCCCTCGCTACAAGCGAGTGGCTGAGTTCGTGAGCCACGACAGAAGCGAAGAAGAGCAGCGCGGTGATGATCGCGCTCACGAGATTGACGGCCAGGCCCTGCTCGGAAGGAAAGTAGCCCGTCGTGAGGCTCATCACCACGAGCGCGAAGATGATCAACCATGTCGGGTTCACCTCGAGCGGTATTCCGAACACACGACCCAGACGTATCGAGGGCAAACCAAACACGCAATCACCCCAGATGGACGGCTTCCGGCGCGGAGCTAGGATTGGGCGGCTAGAATGCCGCACCGTCCAGCGCACTCGCACAAACGCAATCGCGGGTCGCCGGCAGCGCGGGGATCATCGCATACAGCAACGATCGCACCTTGTCGTTGTTCTCACCGAAGACTCGGACCACCTCTTCGTTGGTCACGGGAGCGACGCCTTCGGTTCCGACGTCGTGGTCCGTGATCAGGGAGATGTTGCAGTAGCAGATCTCGAGCTCCCGCGCGAGATAAGACTCCGGGTATTGGGTCATGTTGATGACCTCCCAACCCTGAGCGGCGAACCAACGCGATTCGGAGCGGGTCGAGAATCGCGGGCCCTGAATCACGACCACGGTCCCGGACTCGTGCACCGTGATGCCCAGGGCGCGGGCCTGCTCGATCGCAACCTGGCGCATGGTCGGACAGTAGGGATCGGCCGCCGAGACGTGAACGGTCGTCGGCCCATCGTAGTAGGTGTCCTTCCTACCCCAGGTACGATCGACGAATTGATCGCAAATGACGAAATCTCCCGGCTTCACGTGTGGCTGAAGCGAGCCACACGCGTTGGGCCCGATTATCTGCGATACGCCGAGCAGTTTCATGGCGTAGACATTTGCCCGATAGTTGATCATGTGCGGCGGCAGCTCGTGGCTGGTGCCGTGCCGGGGGAGAAATGCGACCTTGCGACCGCCTATCTCACCGTACGTCACCGGAGAAGAGGGCGCGCCGTACGGAGTGTCGACCTTGAACTCCTCGGCATCCTCAAGGAGCGAGTGAAATCCGCTTCCACCGAAAACGCCTATCTCCGCCTGCGGGTAGTCCATGATTCGCTCCTCGCCGTCGCTTGGGAACCTCAACGTCCCGATGCATTGTAGAGCATCCCCTACTTGCGGGTGATTGCGTCGCCCTCCGGCAAGATCACGCGGTCGCAACCCGATACTGATCGTCCTCATGAACGGAACGAGGACGCTCGTCTTCGAGAGCTGCGGGAGCAAACAATGGCCTACGGAACAGGTTCTGTGCGTCAGTCCAGCGTTCGTCGAGGGCAACTGCTCCGCTCGCAATCTCGAGGAAACCGGATGCCTTCGCATCGAGATTGTCCACGTGATGGAGCAGCAGCGCTTCGACCGTAGACGGTCGTTTGGGCGAGCCCCACTCCAGCTCCCCGTGGTGGGACAGGATCGCGTGCGAAAGCCGGGCCAGCAGCTCGTCGGCAACCTTGAGGCCCGCTCTGGCTATGACCTCGTTCAGGTAGCGGTCGCCAAGCACGACGTGGCCGAGAAGCCTGCCCGTGTCCGTGTACTCGATCGCAGAACTGTGCTCGAGCTCGAACACTTTCCCGATGTCGTGCAACAACGCGGCGCACACCAGAAGATCACCATCACAACCCGGATACCTCGCGGCCAGGACCTGGCACAATCCGGCAACCGAGACCGTGTGTTCGAGAAGTCCGGTCCGGTAGGCATGGTGACGTGACTGCGAGCCTGGACATGCGGTGAATCGCTCGAAGAACACCTCGTCAGAGAAGACCGCGCGCAAGATGGAGCGCAGGCCGGAATCGCGAACACCCGATGCAATCTCCCGAAGCTCCGCCACCAGTTCGGCCTTGTCTCGTCGGCCCGAGCCGAGCAGGTCGTCGGGATCGAAGGAGCGCGCAGTCCGAAGATGCTCGACAGAGACCCGCTTGATGCCTCGATACGACGTAACCGTCCCTGTTACGCGAGCCACCGAGCCCACGGGAAGACGCGACGAGGTGGCATCGGGGCGAAACTGAACGGCCGGTATCCTCCCCGTCCTGTCCGACAGCTCCAAAGACAGATATGCATCGCCGTGGCGCGTGGCACGCATCTCGCGTGCAGAAATGGCGAACTCGCAGTCTACCCGGGTCCCCTCGGCAAGCTCCTTGACGTACTGACGCTTCACTACAACCGCCTCCGCGATGCTCGAATACTCCTGAGCGCATCGTACGAGAGGGGTCTGACATCAGGAACGCCTTCAGGCGAGCGCGCGAACCCTTGCGACCACGCCCGGCTCTATGCCATAGCGCTCGGCGGCGCTCTTCATGCGCACCGAGAGCGTCAGCCAGCCTGATGAGTCGACCATGGTGACCGATTCTCCGACATCCACATCCGAGAACGTGTGGGCAAAGGGAACCTCGATCAGTGTATGGCCGAAACTGAGCTCCAGAACCTGGGCCCCTAGCCCGAGGAGATCGATCTCATCAGCGCCCACGCTGATCCTGACCGAGCCGAAGCGATCTATATCGATGACTTCGGCTACGACGTGATCCCCCTCGAGGCGGCACGAAGAAAAGGGGCCGGCTACGAGCTTGTCGGGTTCGAGCGACGGGCCGAGCTCCGACGGAGCGGTTCCGCACGCGAGCGCAGCGGCAGCCGGCGCCAGGACGTCACGCGCACGAAACGTGTCGAGCGGAGTCCTCGAACCCAGTTTCCCGGCGTCGATCGCATACGCTTGTACGATTCCGCCTGCGCGGACGGCGGCGGGGACGAGCACTCCGTTGTCCGGACCTACCAGCCTCGTCCCCTGTGCGGTGATGAGACACAGATCAGCTCGCCCGGTGCCGACACCCGGGTCGACCACAACCAGGTGGATTGCGTCGGGAAGCTGGTACACACCGGATGCAGCGACCGCGGCGCCCTTGCGGATATCGAACGCAGGAATCTGGTGAGCAAGGTCCACGACGCGCGCCTCGGGGCAATCGCGGTGAATCACCGCGTGGCACACGCCCACCCAGGCATCCTCGAGCCCGAAATCCGAGATGAAGCAGATGATGTCGCGCACAGCAGCTCCCACGTTAGGTTGCTCCCAATATAGCGCCCAAGAACCGACCATTGAGCAATTTCATCCCGACACTGTTCTCACTCGGTGAACTACAATCATTAGCAGGGACCCTCTGGATAAGGTGATGGCGAATGAGACTACGCAGGCACGCGGTCGCTCTCGTCCTTCTCGCGGTGCTCGCCGTCGGCGTCTCCGGCTGCGCCTCGAGTTCAGTGGAGTTCGTGGACTCGGGAACCGCTTACACGGCGCAGACCGTCACCGCGGCAGTAGACAGCACCGACAAACCAGCTGCGTGGGGTCGCCCGGTGTCTGATGCCGAGGAACTGCGTCATGAGGCGCTCGTAGACCTGCGCGCGATGGAAGGACAGGCCGCCGAAGTCGCCGACTTGCTCACGACGCAGTTTCCCGAGCCGGCACGCAGTGTCCCCTACTATGTCGAAGCGGCGACCTTCGAGGAGACGCCCGCCTGGGTGATCGTCGAGGTCTGGGGATCCGATGGCGGCTCTCTGGATCAGACGCGCGTGTGGGTCTTCGACAGCGAGACCGACGAAGTGCTCTTCACGGCCGCGATCAGCTAGCCAGCGAGGGTTGCGCCGCGTCAACCGCCCGCTCGACATCGTGCGGCGTCACCGCCGACCCGTAGACACCCCGTAACTCGAGAAGCATCCTCTCGCGCGAGGCACCTATGCGCGCAAGGTCCTCGGCGAGCGTTGTCAGCACAAGCATGCGCCGGGCAGGCGCGAGCATCTGACCGCGCGAACGCTTCACTTGTCCGCGCAGAACCGCTTCGAAGTACGCAACCAGCCTGTGCTGTGTTCGCCGCCCGGCAGGCTGACCCCCCGCGACCCCGAGATTACGAAGAGACTCGCGCACGCAATAGCGCGCTACTTCCGGTGAGATTCCGCGCCGAATAGCGGAGCACGCAAGATCCTCGAGGTAGTCAGAGCACGTCGGTGTTGATGCGGAACCGATGGTCGCCATCTCGCTCTCCTTCTTCGATCAGAAAGACATGACCGAAGAGTAGAGCGTGGGTCTGACATTACCTGCGCGGCGCGCGGCGCCTCGGCTCCGAGAACAACCGGCCGATCGCAGTCGAGCGCGCTAGAGGGGGAAGATCACCGTGATAGCGTCCCGGTTCAATGCGAGGTATGTGGGCTCGTAGAGCAGGTCGCCGGATTGCAGATCGAATATCTTCGCATCGGTGATAGCGAAGAAGTCCTTGGCTTTGGAGTTGAGGGCGTCGGTCAGCCGGCTGCCAGAGAGCACATACATCTCTCCCTCTATTCGATAGATGCTCGTGGCGATGACCACGCGCACCCGATCCTTGCTCGTGTAGACCACGTGAGCCCCCCTTAGCCGACCGATCCTCTTCCAGAATGTACCGCATCAAGGCGGGCGACGAAAGCCACCTACACGGTCCCTCCCGAAATGGCGAGTAGCCACGCCTTGAGCCACACGGCGCCCGCAAGCTCGATGACGGTGAGGCCGAGTCCGCCCACGAACACCGGCCACGTGTCCAACGCACGATGGGCTTTGCGCTCGAACGGCGGCAGGAGCGCCACGATGACACCGTTGACCGCCGAGAAGGTAGCGAGAATCGCTGCTGCCACCAAGAGCGGATAGACGACGCCGAGAAGCGGGCCCATCCACAGCACCACGAAGAACGCGACAACCAGCGAACCGAGATACTCTGCCGTCGCCCTGAACGTCCCAAGGACCCTGTCCGGCCCGGGACGCGTCCATAGCTGGCTGTTGAGTAGCGTGAGGGTGAACGCCGCGAGCGCATATCCCGTCATCAGCCCGGTCAGCAGCCGCAACTCGTTGGTGGTTTCCCTCAGCCCCGCATACGACGTGATGCCGTCAATACCCATGGCTGCGATGAAGACGATCATGATCAGGCTGGTTCCGAGTGGCGGCAGCTCGGAAGAACGACGCCCGCGCTCGAGCGCCCACAGAACAGCAAGAGCGATTACGAACCCGAGATAGATCCCCGTGTCGCGCGAACACACCGGAAGCTGCACGCCGCCGCCAAAAAACGAACGCTCGGGCAGTTGATGACACAACCCGAAGCCGAGCAAGCGGAGCAGGTCCTCGAGCACCCGGGCACCTCCCAGAACGGGAACGGCAGGCCGATCTGGAATCGGCCTGCCGTTTGGATCGGATTGGTCGGGATGGCGGGATTCGAACCCACGACCTCTGCGTCCCGAACGCAGCGCTCTACCAAGCTGAGCCACATCCCGACGAGGGCACATGATACACGGTCACGTTCACGAGGGCAAAGACGGATTTCGCGCCTCACCTGCACTGGTCAAACACAGAGGTCCGGCCTCGCTCTCTCGGCGAAGCCGGACCCCGTGTTATCTGCGTGTCGCAGGTCTACCTGAGATCGGCGGCCCTGTTCACGTGGCAGTTCGAACAGTACAGCTCCTCGTGACACGACTCGAGGCAACCAGCGGCACCGTTGTCGCGCACCGGCTGGTCATGATAGGTGACCCAGCGCTCGGCACCGGTGTACTCGTGGTGACAGTTGTCGCAGAACGCCTGTGCATGACAGTTCTGGCACGTCGCCCGGTTGTACTCGCCGCTGACGATCTGCTCGGAGTGGAGGAACTTCTCCTCACCCGAATCCTCGGCATGCGGCATCGGGAGCACGTGGCAGCTCATGCAGAACTTCGCCTCAGGCCCACCGTCACCGTGACAGTAGGTGCAGCTGTCAGGCGCACCATCGTAGGCGCCCGGGTGGATCGCTGGCGTGCTGAGCGCGGGACGCTTCGTCCAGCCGTTCTGATTGTGTGAGACAGGCACGACATTGCGCGTCGTGTGGCAGTTCACGCAGAACGGCTTCTCGTGGCACTTCTCGAAGCAGTTCGCCCCGCCCTGGTTGACTACCCCACCATGAACCTGGAGCCACGGGGTACCGTTGACGGCGCCCGTGTGGTGGCAGTCCGAGCACAGCTCGACGTATGTGTGGCAATTGGCGCATACACCGGGATTGTCCTTGCCGGTCTTGGCGTGGAAATCCTTGAAGTCCTGCGGGTGCGGAACCTCGAGCGCGTGACAACCCTTGCAGAATGAGTTGCCGTTGGGCAGGTTGCCGCCATGGCAGACCTCACACGACGTCGGCTGCGCGGCGGAAAGCTCAGCGTGAGTTCCGATTTCTGCTGCCGGCTTACGGAGCCAGTCCACGGCCTTGTGCGATGCCGGATACGGCTTGAGCTCGTTGTGGCAGTCCGAGCAGAACTGCACCTGGTGGCAAGCCTCGAGGCAGATGTCCACGCCATTGGCGGTCACCGTCGAGGCGTGCTGCGTCTGCCACTCTATGTCGGGGTTGTACTCCCAGTTCGACTTCTCACCGTGGTGACAGTTGTTGCAGAACAGGTAGTTCGTCGTAGTCACCAGGTGGCACAGATCGCACTTATCCATCTGCGCTGCCGCAACGGCCGGATGCTCCTCGTTCTTGAAGGACTCGGGGTGCGGCATCTCCATGCCGTGACAAGCGGTACAGAAGGACTCGAGATGGCAGGTGCTGCAGTAGCTGACCTCGTGGACCGACGGAATCGTCTCGGCCCACTCGCTGACCTCGCCACTGGAAGCGTATGCGGACTCGACACCGAGCATGGAGCTCTCGCCCTCGGTGCCCTCTTCAGAGCCTTCGGTTTCCGTGCCCTCTTCAGAGCCTTCGGTCTCCGTGCCCTCTTCGGCCTCTTCGCCTTCTTCGCCTTCTTCGCCCTCGGCAAGCGCCTCTGCTACGGCTTCCTTGTCCTCGAGCGCCATCTCCGCATGGCCTGACGGATAGAAGTCGGCCTCGAGATGGCTGGGCGGCTTGAGCTCGAAATCACCCGGATGGCACGCGCCGCACTCGCCGGGCGCGGCACCATCGGATTCGAGGCTGTGGCACCTGAAACACGCGGTCATCGACATGAAGTTCGCATGGCCCACGTTGAGCTCCTGCGTGGCAGGGTCGACGTTGACGAACTCGATGCCATCTTCGTTGTGCGCGATGCGGTTGTGGCACATCGTGCAGGTCACTTCGTTCTCGGCATGGATCTCGTGATCGATGATAATACCGGGACTCGCCGTGATCTCGCGATTGCTGGAGTGACACTGCGTGCACTGCTTGGCCGGCATCTCCATCGCCAGGTGTGAGTGCCCATTCAACGGTATCTCGAAGTTGTCCGTGACCGTCAAATAGAGCTCACCAAGCGCTTCTGCCTTGTGCAGAATGAAGGTGATGGGGTCCGCATTCACGGGCATGTGACACGCCATGCACGAGATCTCGGAGTGTGAGGAGTTGTTGTAGGCCGTGATGGTGTCATCCTGGACCTTGTGACAAGCCTCCGCACAGAACCAATAGGTTGATGTTGCCCCGATCACGGGGACCATCACGGCAGCCAACACCAGGACAGCCACACCCGTCCATATGATGTACCGCGGCCTGCGGACCGGGTCTTTAAACCCGGCCACGAGTGAGATCTTGCGCATACACATCTCTCCTTGCTCACATCGAAGGCCGACTACGCACACGTGAAAAGCGGCACATGCATCCGCCGTATCCCGTCACGATATAAGAATCGGCTCAGTCACTCAACAGGGCTGATAAGGTTTCCCCTGTTCAGCCATCTCCTCAGGTATTCGCCGCAGTCGGCGCAATCCCTCCACCAGTTCCCCACGCGAACTCCACAATCTGTCGCCGAGGGCGACGTGTCCCCTACGCCTCCTTGAGCTGCAGGACGATCGACACCTCGACCGGCGAACCGGCCGGGAGACCCGCCACCCCAACCGCCTCGCGCGCGTGACGTCCCGCCTCGTCAAACGCAGCGATCAGAACGGCACTTGCGGCGTTGATCACAGACGGCTGCTCGAAGAAGCCTTCCGCCGAGGAGACATATCCCACGACCTTGACCACGCTCACGACTCTGTCCAGGTCGCAGACGGTTGCGGCCGCAGCCAGTGCGTTGAGCGCCGCGATCCGCGCGCATTCCTGCGCGACTTCGACGGAGACAGTGTCGCCGACGCGCCCAACGGCCAGCAGCGCACCATCTGACAGCGGAAGCTGCCCGGATGTGAAGACGAGATCGCCCGCTCGCCTGGCAGGAACGTAGTCGCCAAGCGCTGCCGGCGGTTCGGGAAGCTTCAGACCCGCGAGCATGAGCCTCGATGCCACTGCAGTCACGATGTCACCTGCTCAGAAGCGAGTCGGCCAACTGATTCAGATCCATGATGGCTGCGGCGATCTGTCGTGACGTCTCGGCCGCCTGCTGGGATACCTGCGCGACTTCTTTCATAGAGAGCACGACCTGATCCGAAGCGGTCCTCTGCTGCTGCGTCGCGATCGATATCTGCTTGGCCGCGTCCGTGGTTTCCTCGACCTGGCTCACGATCTTGTCGAGCGACTCCGAGGTCCGACCCGCCAGCGAGCCTCCCTCGTCGACCTTCTTCGCAGCGCGCTCGGTCGACATGATCAGCTGGGAGGTCGACGCTTGTATCTCGCGCACCACCCGGCCAATCTCCTGCGTCGACTCCGTCACGGAGTCGGCGAGCTTGCGAATCTCCTCGGCAACCACGGCGAAACCCTTGCCTGCCTCTCCGGCACGCGCCGCCTCGATGGCGGCATTGAGCGCGAGGATCTTGGTCTGCTCGGCAATGTCGTCGATGATCGTGAGCACCCGCCCGATCTCCTGGCTGCGCTCCCCCAGAGCCAGGATCCTGTCAGACGACTGCTGCGTGGAAGCGCGGATCTCCTCGATGCCGAGCTTGGTGTCTTCGACGGACTGCATCCCGTCCTCGGCACTTGCAAGCGTACGCTCCGCCACTGACACGACCGCCGACGAGTTGTCCGCGATCTGCTTCGAGGTCTGTGCGAGCTCCTCGACCGTCGCGGAGGTCTCGGTGACCGCAGCAGCCTGCTCGGCGGCTCCCGATGCCTGCTCTTCGGTAGCAGCGAGGACTTCTGCGGTGAGCGCGCGCATGTCGTTGTTCACGCGATCGGCGTGCTCGAGCAAGCTCTTCAGTCGGCCGAGGAGATCCAGCACTTCCCGCTGCATATCTTCGGCCGATCCCTCGGCGCGGGCATCGAACGCGAACTTCGTGCTCGCCACTTCGATGACTTCGCGAAACAGCGACTGCGCGGTTGCTGTGGCTACCCACACGCACAGCCACCCGACCGCGGCGCCGGCGAGCGTGCACATAGCCCAGAAACCTATCCACAGGGATGGACTCTTGGGCTCCACGAAAAACTGAGCTACCAGGGGAAATACGATCCCCATCCCGACACCGATCAGCATCATCCTCAAGACCAGGCGCTTGTTGCCCGAGGCCAGCTTCAGTTTCGCCACGTGAACCCCCGTGTCTCCAGGCGTGCGTCGTTTGAGATGATGCGGCTTCATAGTAGCAGGACGGACTATTGCATCCGTATACCCCCCTGGGTATAATGGCTCAGGACACGTCCGCGGAAGCTCCGCATGCAGCGGGGTAGAACAGGTGAAGGAGTACCGTACGCACATGATGGATGTGACGATCGATAACGCGCGCTGTGACCGATCTCCGGGATGCCCCTCCCGCAGGGTGTGCCCTACCGGGGCGATCGTGCCGGTAGACGGTGGTGTCTATCCGGGCGCTAAGGGATATGCCGTCATTGAGGAATTGTGCCGCGGCTGCGGAGTATGCGCCCGCGTGTGTGCCGGTGGGGCAGTCAATCTCAGCTAAGGGGAGTCCGTATGCAAGCAAATCCAGTTTCTGTGGTCGTATTCGATCTGCCTGCCGAGACCGCATGCTACAGCGGCGGATGAGGTCCGTCCTGGTCTCCGGAGGAGATCACCGCCATCATTCACCATGAGATGGAACGCCGATTCGGCGGCGAGGCGACCATCGAGTACCGGGACGTCCAGGATCAAGGTGTACGCACGGCGCACGCCAAGCTGATCACCGAGATCGAGAACCGGGGGCTCCTCTATCCGGTCACGGTCATCGACGGAGTGCCTGTATACGATGGCGCCGTATCGTATCCGGCGATTCTTCGCGCCGTGAGCAACAAACTGACCCAGCTCGCCTAGCAAGAACGCCGGGCGCTGGTCTGCACGAACAGGAAGGCCGCCTCACCCGGGGCGGCCTTCTCGCGTACGATGCGAAGTGCACATGCGCTCACTCGCGATAGCCGACCTTGTCGAGCAGCATTCCCACGAGCCCCTTGTCCATGAAAACGTCCCACGCGGTCCGCCCGGGCTTCTCGGCAGGCATTGAGGCATCGTACCTGCGCCGCGAGACGGGGTCTTTGAGCACCCGGTAGGCCTCATTGATGTGCTGCATGTGCCTGGTCGCACGTTCTTGCTCCCCGGCATGCACCATGTCGGGGTGGTACTTGAGCGACAGCGTTTTGTACGCCTTCTCGATGACCTCCGGCTCGGCATGCCGGGAGACCTGCAAGATGCGGTAGTAGTCCACGTGCTTCCTCCTAGTGGCGCGTGCAGGTTGTCGCCGGGGCGAGCGCCGGGTCCAGATACATCTCTATCACGTCCGGGCAGTTCTCGTTAGCCAGCTCCATCGAGTCGCGGCAGATGCTCACGAGGACCGGCGCCGATCCGGTGGCCGGGACTCCGGCCGCAGCGGGAGCGTTGGGCGTCAGAGCCGCCTGCCGGTGCGCTGTGGCCGGCGCCATGAACTGGCGCCAGATCGTCGCGGGAAAACTGCCGCCGGTCACCTTGATCCCGTGGACGTCTGTCATGTCCACCTGGGCCTCACCGTACCCGACCCAGACGGCACACGACAGGTCGCCGGCCCATCCCACGAACCATGCGTCCCGATACGACTGCGTGGTCCCGGTCTTGCCGGCGGCCCAGACTCCCGGGATGCGCGCACCCACGCCCGTACCGTTCTCCACGACATCGTGGAGCATGAGCGAGGTCTCCATCGCGACCGATTCCGGGATCGCCTGCGACGCAGTCCGCTCCGGTTCGTAGATCGTGGCGCCCGCATCGTCCGTGACGAGTTCGATGCCGCTCGGCGGGGTGCGTACCCCGCCTGCAGCGATCGTTCCGTAGGCCGAGGCCATCTCCAGCGGCGTGACCCCGGTCGTAAGCCCGCCCAAAGCGATGGCCGGATGTGGCTCGAGCGGCGTGACGATGCCCATGTCGCGAGCAGTGGCCACCACTTCTCGAGCACCCACCTGCATGATCAGCCGGGCGTAGACGCAGTTCACCGACCAGTTCGTGGCTGCGCGCAGAGTGAGCGAATCGGCCGAGTACTGATTCTCGTAGTTCTGGACCGTCCACGTGCCGTCATCGACCTCGACCGAATACGGTGCCGCCGAGAAGACCTGATCGGGACGCACGCCCTGTTCGAGCGCGGTCACGAGTACGAACGGCTTGAACGCGGAGCCCGGCTGGCGATGGCCCTGCGTCGCGAGGTTGAACTGGTTCGACGCATAGTCGCGGCCGCCCACCATCGCGACGAGTGCGCCGGTGTCGTGCTCGACCGCCACGACCGCGACCTCGGGATCGCCCCCGCGGCCCAGGACTGACTCGGCAGCACTCTCGGCCTGAAGCTGGAGCTGGGGATCGAGTGTCGTGTAGACGCGCAGGCCTCCCTTGAACACCGTGTCGGCACCCAGACGCTCGATGAGCTCTTGCTTCACATACTCCACGAAGTGCGGCGCGACCTCCGCAACGTCCTGCGGAGGCGCAAGCTCCAGTGGTTGGGCCCGGGCCGCACTTTCCTCGGCAGGTGAGAGATAGCCTTGCCGGGCCATCTCGGAGAGCACAAGGTCGCGCCTCTCGAGGGCAGCATCCGGAGCATCGATGGGCGAGAATCGTCCCGGGGAGCCGATGAGCGCCGCGAGGGTGGCTGATTGTGCGACATCGAGCTGCGCGGCGCCGACGCCGAAATACCGCTGCGCCGCACTCTCGACACCGTACGAGCCGTGCCCGAAGTACACCGTGTTCAGGTACGTCTCGAGCACCGTGTCCTTGCGGGTTCTGGCCTCGAGTTCGTAGGCGAGCAACGCCTCGCGGATCTTGCGCGTGAACGTCCGCTCGCCCTCGGTGAACAGCAGCTTGACCAGCTGTTGAGTGATCGTGCTCCCGCCGCCACGGTCGCCGACCTCGGATCCCAGACTGCTCACTATGGCGCGTGTGTCGACGCCATGGTGCGTATAGAAACGCTCGTCCTCTATCGCGATCACCGCTTGCTGCAGGTGCTCGGGGATCTGCTCGAGCGCGACGATGGTCCGGTCTTCCTCCCCGTGCCACTCGGCAAGCACCGACCCGTCGTTCGCGAACACGATCGAGGTCTCAGCCGTTCCCAGGGAGTCCGAATCCACACTCACGTCGGGCAAGGTCATCGCGAGTCGATTCAGGTAGATGCCCGCTACGAGCAGCACCACAAGCAAGACGATCAAGGTCGCAGCCACGGCCTTGAGCAGATGAGCGAAGCGTCCGGAGACCGGCACCGATGACCTCCACTGCACGTCCGAGACTCGTATACACTCTGGTGAAGTGAATGGCTCTCGCGCCCGGCCGGCTTCACTCCCGCCGGCGACCTGTCTGAACTGTGGCGCTGAACCTGGACGTGACGGTGACCATGGTACCACGCACGCATCGAGCGCAGATTCCGAACGGACCTGGCGTTGCCGGTCCGGGCGGCTTGTTCCACGCGTGGCGCGTGCTGCTGACCCGCATAGCGCGGGGCGCGGCAGGCTCGGCCCGCACGGGA
>JBGSMX010000107.1:0-4823 GCA_041739935.1 Coriobacteriia bacterium
CGTAGCCGAAGATCGCCGGCAGCATGGGCAGGATGCACGGGCCGAAGCCGGCAACCAGACCCCCCAGCAGCGCAACGCCGAACGCGGCGATACCCGCGATGCCCCCGCCTGAGAGCCGGTCAGCGTATGCCTCGATGCCGCTCACTGCGCCGCGATGAGTGCGTCGAGACGGGCCCGCATCTCCGGGGCGGTGAGCACGCCCGTATAGGAGTCGAACACCTCGCCGTCCGCCGAAACGAAAAACGACGTTGGGATGTACTGGAAGTCGAAGCGCGTAGCAAGCTGCTGTCCCGCCGGATCATCGGTGATGACGTTCACGAAGGTGACGCTGTCCGCGTACCCGGGGACCACCTGGTCGACCGCAGCAGAAATCTCTATACACGGGTCGCAGGTGAGCGAGTGGAACAGCAGGTAGATCGGTTTGTCGCCGGCAAGCGCCGCATCGTAGGCTTCGACCGGATCTTCTCGAACCGCCGAGGGTTGTGTCGACGCGGATTCGACCGCCTTGGTCGGGACGAACTTCGCCACCAGCAGCGCCAGGAACACGGCGACGATCACGATCGCCACAATGGCCTTGATGCGCGAGCCACGCGCGAGGTCGGTCTGCGCGTTCGTAGGTTCTTGGGTCACTGCCCCGCTCCTTCGCTCGTCGCCGACCGGGCGCGGCGGTCCGTCGGTCCTGCTGGTCAACTGCGAATCGCGGTACTACCCGAGGACCGCGTTGAAAAGGTATCCGACCGCGATGATCCCGGCGGCGTTCACGGCGAAGTAGACGGCGATGAGCTTGGGCTTAAGGACCTTGCGCAGAATGATCGCCTCGGGCAGTGACAGGCCGACCACCGCCATCATGAAGGCGAGCGAGGTCCCGATCGACACGCCCTTCTGCGTGAGCACGCCGATCAGCGGAACCACACCGGCCGCGTTGCTGTAGAGGGGCACGCCCACCACAACGGCGAGCGGTACGGCCAGAGGGTTGCCCGCACCCGCATACTGCGCGAGAAAGTCGTCCGGGATGTAGCCGTGCATGATCGCACCAAGGCCGATGCCTACCACCACATACGGCCAGACCTTGCCCACGATCTCTTTGACGTAGCCCCGGGCATAGGCGAGTCGCTCGGGCCACGTCTGTTCGGGCAGCTCGCCGGCATCTCCCATTCGAATCTGATAGACGTAGTCCTCCACCCAGCTCTCGAGGCCAAGCTTTCCGATCAGGATGCCGCTCGTGATCGCGATGACGAGCCCCGAGACTATGTAGAGCAGTGCGATCTTCCACCCGAACATGCCGCCGAGCAAGATGACGGCGACCTCGTTGATCATCGGGCTGGCGACCAGGAATGAGAACGTCACACCGAGAGGCACGCCACTTTCCACGAAGCCTATGAACAGAGGCACCGCTGAACACGAGCAGAACGGCGTCACGATACCGAGCAGCGCCGCTGCGACGTTGCCTCCGTAAAGGTGCGAGTGCGACAGCATCTTACGCGTCTTCTCCGGGGGGAAGTACGAACGGATGATCGCCACGAAGAAGATGACTACAGCCAGCAGTAGCAGCACTTTGGGCACGTCGAACAAGAAGAAGTTCACGGCCGCGCCCAGGCTGCTTTCAGGCGACAGGCCGAGCAGGTCGTAGGTGAGTCGGTCGGACAGCCATTGGAGCGGATAGAAGATGTCCATGCTAGGCAGCAACCGCCCCGGCCGCACGCCGCTCGACAGGACCGCGCGTCTTGTTGGCAATCCACACCAGCGAGAGCATCACCGGGACCTCGACTAGCACGCCTACCACGGTTGCGAGCGCTGCTGCCGAGGTCAGACCGAACAGTGCGATCGCGACAGCAACCGCCAGCTCGAAGAAGTTCGATGCGCCAATGAAGCCCGCAGGAGCCGCCACCGCATGCTCGAGCCGCCATGCGTACGCCCAACCGTAGGCGATAGCGAAGATGAGGTACGTCTGCAAGGTGAGCGGTATGGCGATGAGCAGAATGTGTAGCGGATTGGACACGATGATCTCTCCCTGGAATATGAAGATGATCACGAGCGTGGCCAGCAACGCGATAATCGTGATCGGACCGAACCGGGGCAGGAACGCGGTCTCGAACCATTCCTTACCCCTTGCAGCTACGAGCCGAGTTCGAACGAACCACCCGGCAGCAAGGGGGACGACAACGAACAGCACAACCGACAGCGCCATCGTGTCCCACGGCACCGGCACCCCGCCGATTCCCAGGAGCAGCGAGACGATCGGCACGAATGCCACCAACATGATCAGGTCGTTGACCGCAACCTGCACGAGCGTGTAGGCCGGGTCGCCGTCGGCCAGATACGACCATACGAAGACCATGGCCGTGCACGGCGCCGCGCCCAGGAGTACCGCACCGGCCAGATACTGCTGGGCAAGATCCGGTGACATGAACTGCTTGAACACGACATTGAAGAAGAACCACGCAATCACAAACATCGTGAACGGTTTGATGAGCCAGTTTACGACTGTCGTAACGATGAGCCCTTGCTTGCGCTCACCCACGCGCCGGATCGAAGCGAAATCGATCTGCAGCATCATGGGGAAGATCATGAGCCAGATCAGCACCGCGATGGGCAACGATATCTCCGCATACGTGAACTTGGAGAGCGTATCGGCCACTCCCGGCCACGCGTTGCCTATGAGCGTGCCGGCGACGATACACAGAGCCACCCACACAGTCAGATACCGCTCGAACACGCTCATGCGCTTCTTGTCAGGGCGATCGCTCACGACTTCTCCTCACGCGTCGGCTCGCTCGCACACGCCCGGCACTCTGCAGCGACGGCCGGAGCAGCCTTCGCGGCAGCACCCAGCGCCAGCAGCTGCTCGCCCAATTCGCGAAGCACCGCATCATCGAGACGGCAATGCCGCCAGCGCCCAACCCGGCGAACCAACACCACACCTGCGTCGGTAAGGCGTTTCACATGATGTGACACGAGTGCATCAGACAGACCGAGCTCCGAAGCCACCTCGCAGATACACCGCTCCCCGCCCGAGAGCAGGGTCACGATGGCAAGGCGGTTCTCGTCGGCGATTGCTTTGAGCTTCTCGGTATCCATGACGACGACTATAGTCAAACATCCGTTTGAATGTCAACGCTACCACACAAGCCCCGAAAAGAAGAAAGCCGGGCTCCCCCGAAGGGAACCCGGCTCTCAGTGGTGCGGTGCGTGCTAGATGGCGCGCACGTTCGTTGCCTGCTGCTTGCCATTCTGGCCCGTAGCCTCTTCAAACGAGACGGCCTGACCCTCGTCGAGGGACTTGAAGCCCTCGGACTGGATCTCCGAGAAGTGAACGAACAGATCGTCGCCACCCTCACGCTCGATGAAGCCATAGCCCTTGTCAGCGTTGAACCACTTAACTTTTCCTTCTGCCATGCAAATCCATCCTCTCGCTCCGATCTTCGGAGCAAAACCAAACGACGTGACTGTCTTCGCAGAATGCGAAGTGTCACGTCGCAATCCTACGAGCCCTATGGCTCGACTTGAGTCAGTTTAGCACATTGCGCGGATACATGCGCTAGTGTGCATTTCCGGCACGCGAAACGTCCCGGTTGCCGATGCCCACCTCGGCCAGCTTGCCAGCTTCATTCACCTGTACCTCGATCGCTCCCAGCTCGTCGTCGTAGCCCTCGAGGAACCCGTCCAGAGTGGCCAGCGCTCCGCCCACGATGAACCGGGTCGCCGAATCGGTCACGCCAGTGTACTGCACGGGCGACACTTCGCCCGGCACCAGTACGGGCATCTTGAGGACGAGAATCGTGTCCGGCCGGCCCACACGCACCTTGACGCCCTGCTCGAACCGATACCACCCGACCGGAACCGGCTTGCTCAGATGGATCCGGAGCCTGAACAGCGACGTCGAGAGCAGGTTCATCCGGTCCGCCTTCGAGACCAAGGCGACAGCAATCAGCAGCAAGAAGACAATCAGCGTGTTGAGCTGGTCCTCACTCACTTCTGTGCCCCCCGCGCACGCCGGAGTACGCATTCCTCGATGAGATGGTACCGCGAGGCGCGGCTGATTCGGCAGCATCGCGGTGTGTGCCGCGCGATGCCGCTACCCCTCCGATAGCGCGACCACAAGGCTCGAGAGGAGCAGCACGACCGCCACCGGAACCCAGATCGAGCGTTCCTTGGCGCTGCGGCTGATCGAGTTGAGCAGCAGACTCACGGCGCTGAACGCGACGACGGCCCACTCGGCCCACCCGGGGGTGTTGGGCCACGGCGCCGGAACAACGCCTGCGTTCGACAGAACCACGACCGCCAGAAGCGCGAGGACTACGACTTGCACGAGAGCTGCCACGCGCATCGCCGGAGGAAACTTCCCCGGAAACTGCCCGCCCATCGCGTACTCGCCCCACGGCGCGCCCAGAGCCATGGCCAGCTGGAAGCCTATCGTGCCCAGTATGGCGACCGTGAACACGACTGCGGCAGCAGTAGCGAGATTCACGTTGAAACCCCCTTTGTGGTGGAACTCAACTTGGCCACAGACGCCACGCCGAACACGTCGTTCAGCGCTTCCATCACAGCGACATCGGCCCGGCCGAGGACGCGGATGGTGAAGGAGTCCGAGGATGCCGCGCCCTTATCATTTCTGGCTGCCCGGTCCACGTATCCGTCCCTCCCAGGGATTCGTCAGACTCGCTGCGCTCAAGTGGCCGAGACCCTTCGGGTCATTCTACCCCGCGACGCGCCGCTCCAGGCGCGCGGCACGCACGAACGGGCGGCCCCTGTCGGGACCGCCCGCACGATGCTTGGGATGTGGTGTGGTGCTGGCCGGGCTACTCGGTGACGACGCAGCTACC
>JBGSMX010000119.1:0-2522 GCA_041739935.1 Coriobacteriia bacterium
GGCACTCCGCGCGCAGCGTCGGCAAGGCTGGTGGCGCGCTCGTGCCGGCGCGCGGCGGTGGACCTGAGCCGATAGACTCCTACGTCGAAGAAGTAGGGGGCGGTCATTCATGAGATTCGACATTCCCTTCACCGAGGCGGAGTTCATTCGAGCCGATGGCGTCGAGGCCTCTCCTGAGATGCATGCAGACGCGTGGTTCATCGGAGTGCAGGCATATGTGTGCTTTGTCGAGCAGTACCTCAAGCCGCAGATTCAGTCCTTGGTGGGCAACAGGACGCCTCGTGAGGACGCCATTCTCGACGTCTATTACGGCATAGTCGGCTTTTTGGTTAGCATCAACACTCTGCGGAATCCGTGGCACGTCCAGGCCGTCGCCAGCTGTAGTCGTTCGATCTTCGAGCTCTACATCGATCTCCTTCTTCTTCATCGGGATGCTTCTCCCGTGAGCGTCGAGCGCTTCCACGCATTCGCTGATGTGGAGAGGCTGCGCGTAGCGAAGGAGCGCCTAGCGTTCTTCGATGCTCATCCCGAGCTGCCACAAGCTGATCCTCGGTTCGGCCTCAACGCGCCGCGTGCATTCATCCAGAATGAAAGTGCTCGCATCGAAGCGGATATGGCTCGGCTGTGGCCCGCTGCGGGAGCCGGGCGTGCGCCAGCATGGCCCGGCCACTGGTCAGGGGTTCGCAAGCTCAGGGCGCGAGCGGGTGCGGTGGATGTGGAGATACAGGCGCTGTACTGGCAGTACTACGCCCACTTGAGCTGGTTTGTGCACACGGCCTCGGTGGGAACGCGCGGTCTGCCAAAAGAGTCGCTGCATATGGTCATAGCCAACGCCCTGGAGCTGGTGAGGGAGACGGTCGTCAGAGCATTTGCGACTGTGGGTACCGAACTGCGTTTTGATACGGCCATCGAGGCTTTTGGGGAGAAGATCGAGTTTCTGGAGAGAGTTTTCTTCTTGCGTCTGACGGCCCTGAAGCTCGGCGAGCCGGAACGCTTCAATTTCCTCGATCCATTGCCGGCGCCCGAAGGTGCCGAGGCGATGTGATTCGGGGAATCGAGGTCGACCGCAACGATGGACCGTGAGTTTGAAGAGCAAGCCGAGCGCTACGTAACGCAGCACTTTCTGGAGATCTCGCGGGCCAGGAGGGAGGTGCGGCAGGCCGTCGAGAACGACGTAGTAAGGCGCGGGCTTACCCGGAGCGGAATCCATGTGGGACAACTCCTTCAGAAGTCGGGTGAAGTGCTCGAGAAACATTGCGATGCGCTGCTCACAGACCTGATCCGGCTTGTGGAACGACACGTAGGGATCGATCCTCACTCGGCCGAGTGGCTGCGCCAGCGTTACTCGGGATGCGTCGAAGGTCTCGGTCGAGGCCTCGGGCAGGAGCTCGAGGAACTGACGAAGCGGATCGGTCTGCCTGCGGTTCAGAAAGCGGCGGCGGACGATGTCGGACGTCTCACGGCACGGCTAGCAAGCCGGGGGCGGCTTCGGATTGACACAGCCTTGGGTGAAGCAGAGCTCAACAGGCGACGAAGGGACCCGGGGGGCGATGTGTCGGCAAAGCTCGACGTATTCATTTCGCACGCGAGCGAGGACAAGAATGCGGTAGCGCGGCCTCTCGCCGAGGAGCTAAAGCGTCGGGGTTTTTCCGTCTGGTACGACGAGTACGTCCTGAAACTCGGCGACAGTCTTCCAGGCGAGATCGATCGAGGACTCGCCAACGCCCGTTTTGGAGTGGTGATACTAAGCTCCCACTTCTTCGCGAAGAACTGGCCGAGGCGAGAGCTGGACGGTCTTGCCGCGAGGGAGGTACGGGGCGGACGGAAGGTTATCCTCCCGGTCTGGCATGAGGTGGATGCAGGCGAGGTGGAAAAGCACTCGCCGACCCTGGCTGCGAAGCTGGCTGTATCGACGTCCTTGGGACTGGGTACAGTCGTCGAGAAGATCGTGGAGGTGCTTGAGTCCGGCCGATCGAGCCCGGCCGAACCAGCCAAGCCAGAACCTTACGTCGCAAAGACCGCCGAACACCCTGTACCGAACGCAGAGGAGCCGGTCCGGATCGTCGGTATTGTCGAGGAAGCGGTAGGAAGGCCGCGCAACGACGGGACGCGTGGCAGCGGTCTCTATCCCGTGAGCCTTCGTTTGTCGCGGACGCCGTCACGGGTCTGGGCCGAGCTATTCGTCGAGACTTGGAATCATCCGCCGCAGTTCACGACGAGACACCGGCCGGGCATCGCGTCGGTCGTGGGCGACTCGATCGTTCTTGCCAAGACGACCGTCGAAGAGCTTGAGGAAGTCCATAAGGAGACGCTGCGACACGTGCTTGCGCGGGTGAACGAGGAGGCGGCTCGCATCGAGGCCTCCGAGCGTGAGCGCGCGGCTGCTGAATCGAAAGCACAGAGAGAACACGACGAGAGGGTGCGCACAGCGGCCAAGCGTCTGCGGTTCGACTGAGCGGCCTTGGTGCGGCGTGGGGCCGGCGCGAGGCCTGCGCGTGGTCTTGATGGTCTTGCGGGCCTCG
>JBGSMX010000130.1:0-6239 GCA_041739935.1 Coriobacteriia bacterium
AGCGCTACTTGATCGAGTACAACTACGATCGGGCGCACAACGGGCGCCTGACCAAAGGCCGGACGCCCGCTGAAGTTCTCGGTGCGGCTAAGATGTGGAGGTAGCAGACAGGATGTGTTGCTACATCTTGGGGTCAGTACAGGCTAAGAGGCGCCGCAATCCGAGCCTGGATCGCGGCGCCTATCATTTGCCGGGACAGACGACCCGCCGAGCCATCCGGCTCGAGCTGGGGTGAGCACGTCGCGAACGGCAGTGCGCACGGGAGCGTTCGGGGCGTTACGGTCGAAGAAGCTTGCGCCTCATCACCGCCTACAGCTGCCCGTCCCGTCTCGGGTTCCTCCTGAGTACCTTTGGGTACAGCTTGGGCGAGGAGCAGCGGACGGAGGAAAAGGCGTGATGCGACGCATGTGGATACGCTCGGCGCTCGCGATGGTGACAGCAGCAGTGCTGCTGTTCTCGGTTGTCGGGTGTGACGGTCTCTCGGGATCGGAACGTGACGAAGACGGCGTTAACATCGAATCGACGGACTCGTCCGACGACGGTTCGTCGGACTCGACGACCAGCGACGACGCGTACGACGACTCAAACGACTCAAGTGACGATTCCTACGATGACGACTCAAACGACTCGAGTGACGATTCCTACGACGATTCGAGCGACGATTCGAACGACGAGGACTCGAGCGACGATTCGGACGACGACTCAAACGACTCGAGCGACGATTCGGACGACGACTCGTAGGAGTTGCGCACGTCTTGCACGAGCTGGCCGTCGAGGACCTCGAGCACGCGATCGGTGCGCTGGGCCACGTTGCGGTCGTGCGTCACGATCAGAAACGCCGTGCCGGTCTCTTCATTGATCGAGCGGAACAGATCGTAGACCGCATCGGTGTTCGTGGTGTCCAGGTTGCCGGTCGGCTCATCGGCAAGAATGAGCGCCGGGCGGTTGATGATCGCCCGCGCGATGGCGACACGCTGCTTCTGCCCGCCGGATAGGGCGTTGGCGTTCTTCTGAGCGAGCCCGTCGAGTCCGAGGAGCCCCAGGGTCTCGTCGACGCGGCGTCGCAGGTCGGCATCGACACGCGTACCGGCGATCAGTGAGGGCATCGTGATGTTCTCGAAGACGGAGAACTCCGGCAGCAGGTAGTGGAACTGGAACACGAACCCGATGAGTCCGTTGCGCAGGGAAGCGCGTTGCTCCTTGCTCAGGCTCCCGGCGTCGCGTCCCTGGTAGGTCACGACTCCGGCCGACGGCGAGTCGAGAAGCCCGAGCAGGTTGAGCAGCGTGGACTTGCCCGAACCGGACTGGCCGATAATCGAAGCGAACTCGCCCGCTGCGAACTCGAACGAGACGCCCTTCAGCGCGAGGGTCGCCGTGTCGCCACTGCCGTAGACCTTGTCGAGGCCCTGTGCGATCAGTAGATCAGCCACCCTGGATCACCTCGATCGGGTCGAGACGCGAGGTACTTCGGGTGGGAATGATAGAGCTCACCAGCGCCACGACGATACCGATCCCGGCCGACAGCGCTGCGAAGCCCGGCTGAATCGTGATCGAGAACGAAACCGGGACGAAGCTGAAGCTCCAGATAAGCAGCCAGCCCAGGACCAGGCCGGCAAGCGATCCGCCGACACCCAGTATCGCGGCCTGGAACAAGAAGATGCGTCCTGCCGCACGGTCACCCATGCCCATCGCCTTGAGGATGCCGATCTGCCGCGTCTTCTGCACCGCGCTGATCGCGAGCGTAGAGGCGATACCCAGCGCGACCGCAATGAGCACGAACGCCTGGATCATGTAGCTTGACGAGGCCTGGCTCTGCAGCGCCGTCAGCAGGTCGGCGTTTTGCTCCTGCCAGTCGACCACCGTGACTCCGTCGAGTTCGCCGCGAAGCGATTCGGTCACCGCAGCGGAGTCGAACGGGTCGTCGAGGCGTGTCTCGATTGCCGAGAACTCGTTGTCGGCCCAGCCCAGCAGGTCGCGGGCGAGTTCGGGTGCGATGAAGGCCTGGCGCTCGTTGACCGCCGCCGAGCCCAGGTCGAAGATGCCCGACACCTGCAGGTTCACTGTTCGGTTCCCCGCGAAGATCAGGTCGAGATCGTCTCCGGGGGTGAGGCCGTACTTCTCGGCGAAGTCGGTGCCGACCATGATCTCGCCGTCCTCAAGCGAGGCGACGCCCTCGACCGTTCTGGCGGTGAGGTTGGTGATGGGGTCGATCTCGACGAGGTTGCCGGCTTTGAGGTTAAGCGATGCGCTGTCCCCGTCGGGGTTGTCGAACAGTGCCGAGAGGGTGCGCACCGGCGCGATGGCGTCTGGGGCGATGCGCTCCTCGGCTTCGAGCGCTTCGCGGATGTCGCTCGTGTAGCTGACGGGGTCGCCGTCCTCGAGCGCGGTGATGGTGACCTGCGTGGAGCCTCCCACGGTCTGGTCGACCAGGTTGGCCTGCAGCGACGTGATGAGCGAGCCCACGAAGATCTGCACGGCGATGCCCACCGCGATGCCGGCGATGATGAGCGCGGTTTGTGCTCGGGAGCTGCGCAGGAAGCGGGCGGCGATCTTGAGCTGCAGCATCAGTCGGCGTCCTTCCCGGTAGCAGGGAGCGGAGGCAGGCCCAGCTCCACCGGATCGAGAAGTTCATCGGCAGGCCACGAACGGTCGAGTGCGAATGCGGGGCCACCTACGAACACGTCGATGCCGGGCTCACACGCCTTGACCTCGTCCACAACCCTGCGCAGCAGGACGCGGTTGAAGTGGGTGGACGCACTGAGCACGATCGCGTCAGCGCCCAAGGTGCGCGCAGCGGCGCAGATTTGGTCGACGGGTGTGTCTGTGCCCAGGTAGTGGACGGTCCAGCCGGCCAGCGCGAAGCGGTCGGAGAGCATGCGCAAGCCCAGGTCGTGCTGCTCGCGAGGGGGGCAGGCCAGTAAGACGGCGCGGCCGACAGGCTCGACGCGAGCAGCCGCAGCCAGGACGAACGGGTACACGCTCTCGACGATCGTGCGCACGGTCGCGCTTGCGTAGTGCTCCTGCCAGACGCTGACCTCACCGGTCTGCCACATCGCGCCGGTGTCGATCAGCAGCGGGCTCAGGACTTCCGTGTACAAGTGCGCCACGTCGATTCGTCCGTCACGCACCGCGTCGAGCGCGAGGCGCACGGCCGCGGGACGGTCCCGGTTCGCAAGTGCCGCGTCCAGGTCGTCGCGCAGTGACTCGTATGCCGGGTTCATCGCGGCCTCCCCGCTCATGCCGCGTCCCGTTTGGAGAGGGACCACTCGTGCTTGACCAGGTAGTAGGTGACTCCCAAAGCAACGATCATCCCGCCGAGTGCGGCGATAGTAGCAGCGCTGTAAGCGCTCAGGTCGAGCAGGATGGCTTTTCGCGCGACTGCGATGATGGCCACCAGTATCACCGTCTCGGCATGCAGGGAATGCTCGCGGAAGTAGACCTCGACGGTCTCTATGAGTTCGACAGCTATGAGCACGTTCAAGAACAGGCCGAAGATCAGAAACAGCCCGGATTCAGAGAGCAGGAAGTCATCCACGCCCAGTGAGGCGCTGTTGATGATTTCACGGCCGATCACCCAGATAAGCTCTGCCGTACCTATCGTGACCACGAGGAACATGAGCGCGAGCAGCACGCCCGCGATGATGCGTTTGCCCTTGGCGGCGATCACCAGGATCTTCTCGTGAGTCTCAGTGGGCTGGGTCATTCGGCCGTCCCCTCGGTCTTGTAGTGCAGTTACCTGGAGTCGATTGTACCCGTGCAGACCTGTTCGCGTGCGCACGACCGGGCCTGAACCGTGCGTGTGGACAGCGGGCAACAAGGTAGATACAATACGTCCCGCTGTGTCGCAAGGCACGGGGGTGTAGCTCAGCTGGTTAGAGCGCTGGCCTGTCAAGCCAGAGGTCGCGGGTTCGAGCCCCGTCACTCCCGCCACAAGAACTCATGGGGCCGCTCGGGATCATCCCGGGTGGCCCATTCGTTTGTCAGGTGTCGAGTCCCTCATGCGCTTTGAGGAAAGCGACGACGCGTTTATCCTCGCCACGGATATGTTCCTGCAGCCAGTCCGCAACAAACGGCGCGATCCTGCTCGCCGCCACCCGCTCGCCGTTGAAATAGCGCGAGGCGAATCCCATGGTGGTTTGAGTCAGGTGCTCATGCAGTAGATGGTGCGCGGACAGCCCCGGGTAGTGCGCCCCGGCCATGAGCGCCTCTTCGTCACCGAAGTGCTCCACAACGTAGTCGGTCAGGCCGTAGATGGCGTTCTCAACGGTGTCGACGTCGAAGTCGTCATCGGAAAGCGCGCTTTCGAGCTCGTTGGCCAGGGCGAACAGGCTCTTGTGCTGAGCATCGATGTTCGCGTTTCCGGTTTCGAGATCTTTCGTCCACTCGTAGTGCATGATCGATACCTCCCGGGTGCCGTCGCACTCGTGCCGAGCGCGCATAATCCCGCGATATGCTCGGAGCTTCTCGGGCATCATACGGTGGCGTAGCGCTGCCGTAACGGGTATACCCAAGGCGCGGACACGAAAACGACCGCTTCATGGGCCGGTGCGCCGGCGAAGCGGCATCAGACGGGAGAGTACATGGGTTTTGGGGCCTTCGATTCGCTGCCTGTCATCCTGGGCGAGTTGCTCCTCATCTACTGGGCCATCATCCTGGTCGTTCTCATCAATGACGGCCGCGATCCGACCAAGACACTCGCCTGGCTGCTGGTCCTGTGGCTGTTCCCCGGTCTCGGGCTGGTGTTCTACTACTTCCTGGGCCGCAACTGGAAGAAGAAGACCGCGAAGGGCAAGTGGATCCACGAAGTCAGGCGGCTGGGCAGCCCAACCGTTGACCGCTACCGGGAGACCTACGCCAAAGACGCCGAGGACGGTCGGG
The DNA here is from genome assembly GCA_041739935.1 of Coriobacteriia bacterium. GTDB lineage: Bacteria > Actinomycetota > Coriobacteriia > Anaerosomatales > JAGXFU01 > JBGSMX01. The sequence goes on from JBGSMX010000130.1 coordinate 4,879, forward strand.
CCTGGGCGCTCGAGCGCGACTACGAGCATCTGGTGGGTCTGATCGAGACGGCGGACGGCTCGCAACCCATGGCCGCCTACGATGTGGACCTCATGCACAGCGGCGAGGAGAAGTTCGACAAACTGGTGGCGGACCTGTCCCAGGCAAAGGACACGATCAACATCCAGTACTTCATCTGGGAGCGCGACGACCTGACCGCCCGAATCTGCGCGGTGTTGCTCGAGCGTCTGCAAGCGGGCGTCGAGGTTCGCATGCTCAACGACTTCATTGGCAACATCCAGTATAAGAAAGACCAGCTCAAGACGCTGTCGCAGGCTGGTGCGCGTATCAAATACGACGTCACAGACCTGGGCAAGATCAACTACCGCAACCACCGCAAGATGGTCGTCATCGATGCGGTGCTTGGCTACACCGGGGGCATCAATGTGGGCCAGGAGTACATCGATGGCGGCCCGCGGTATCCCTCCTGGCGAGACACGCACGTGCGGTTCCACGGGCCGGCCGTCGCCGACCTGCAACGGCTGTTCGCTGCACGCTGGCACGAGGCGACAGACGAGAACCTGTTCACGGAGCGCTTCTTCCCGCTCGAGTATCCGACACACGGGCGTCGCAGCCTCGCGCATGTTGTAGCGACGGGTGTCGAGGACAAGTGGGAGTCAGCTCGCAGGGCGCACGTCGTGGCCATGGGACTTGCCGACGAGCGGATCTGGATCCAGTCACCGTATTTCGTCCCCGACGATGCGGTCTACGAGGCCATGATCAATGCCGCGCTCAGCGGCATCGACGTCCGGCTCATGATGACGGGACTGCCCGACAAGAAGATCGCGTGGTACGCGGCGCAGTCGTACTTCCAGCCGTTCATCGAGGCCGGCGGCCGCGTCTTCTACTACGAAGCGGGTTTCCTTCACGCCAAAACCATGCTCATCGACTCCGAGTTGTACACGGTGGGTACTCTCAACCTGGACATACGCAGTCTGGAGCTGCACAAGGAGCTCATGGTGTGGTTCTACGATTCGGAACTAGCGGCCCAGCACATCGAGGCATTCGAACACGACCTTGAAGGTTGCCGAGAAGTCACGATTGCAGATATCGACGCATTAACGCCCCTGCAGATCTTCAGGGACTCTGCGGCACGTCTCACGTCGAACCTGTTGTAGCGCGACAAGAACACGGGAGGACACAATGCAGCAACTCATCGGCGGTAAGTACACGGTTGCGAAGAACATAGGCGTGCCGGGTCGGTTCGACGCGTTCGAGGCCACCGACATTGTCGGCGCGAGGTTCGTGGTCACGACAGCACGCGCGGGCTCGCAGACCGACATCGACCGCTACGCGGGCCGGGCGCAAAATGCCGCTGCGCT
>JBGSMX010000165.1:0-4978 GCA_041739935.1 Coriobacteriia bacterium
TGCTCGAAGAGCTTGCGCAGTGGATCGGTTAGCCGAAAGCAAAGCGGAGGTCCAAAGTGTGTGAGCATGGAATCAACACCGATCAGATGAAACTCGCGATCGGCCAGTCCGATGACGCTCTCGCAATGGTGCAGCAGTGGATGGAGCAACTCCACCACCTGGCCGATCATGGAAAGCGTCCGGCTACGAGCACATCGCTCGCGCAGGTGACGGTACTTCTGGGCGAGGCGCGCGCCAAGCTCGAGTCCGCTATCGACGGGCTCGACAGCGACAGCACCGACAACGTAACCGTCGAACTGCTCTAGCAGCGCGAATACCCCGGGGTTGCCGAGCAGCCCTTGGACGATCTTCGAGACGTCCCGCGTGATCTGCGGGGCGTTTCGTGCGCTCTCAGGCCATTCCGCAGATCGGGCAACCCTGTAAGCTCAAGGGCTTCTCGAGTCCGCTCTCATCAAGCAGCTTCACGTCAGTGAATATGTCGCGCGTCGCCCCATCGGCGGTAACGCGCCCACCGCTCATCACGATGGTGCGCTCGCAGAGCTCGAGCGCCATGTCGAGATCGTGTGTGGCGATGATCTTGGTGTGCTCGAACCCGGCCAGCAATTCGATGAGCCGGCGGCGCGCTCTGGGATCGAGGTTTGACGATGGCTCGTCCATCACGAGGATGCTCGCGCTCATCGCCAACACCGTCGCGATAGCGACGGCGCGCTTCTCGCCGCCGGAGAGCCGGTAGGGCGGCCGCTCCTTGAGTCTGGAAGCCCCCACCCGCTCGAGCGCGTCGTCCACCCGGGCTTCGATCTGGTCGACGGGCAGCCCCAGGTTCATGGGGCCGAAGGCGACATCCTCAAACACCGAAGGCATGAACAACTGGTCATCAGGATCCTGGAAGACCATGCCAACCGTCTTCCTGATGTCGCTCAGCGTCCCCTTCGCGACAGGGGTACCGCCGATGTTCACGCTGCCTCGAACGGGCATGAGAAACCCGTTGAGATGCATGAGCAGCGTGGACTTGCCCGCCCCGTTGGCTCCAACGATGGCCACGGATTCGCCGTGCCCTATGTGGAACGAGACGTCCTCGAGTGCGGCGGTCCCGTCCGGATACGCGAAACCCAGCCCCGATACGTCGATGGTGTGGTGGCTCATGAGATCAGTCCCGTCATCAGTCGCCCCAGCAGCAGCGGGACGTTGTACACGCGAAACACAACAAACAGCGCAGACCAACCGGCCACGAAGATCGCATCACGGGTCGTGAATCGTAGCGAACGCATGATGCGGACCTGGCCGTCGAAGCCCCGCGCCAGCATGGCCTGGTAGAGCCGCCCGGCCCTCGCATACGTCCGGAGCAACAAGTGGCCGAGAATCTGTCCGTACACCGCCGGGCCCATCCCCTTGCCGTCAAACGACCTGAGAGACCGGGCGCGCGCCATTCGCATAGTCTCCTCGCCGAGCACGAATATGTACCGGTACAGCAGCAGCAGCTGTGTGACCAGCACGTCGGGCACTCGCAAGCTGGCCAGCCCGACGCAGACTCCGGGGAAGCTGGTGGTCGCGATGAGAACCAGGGCAGCGATGGTCGTGAGGAAGAAGCGGACAAGGATCGAGGCGAAAGACACCCAGCCCCCGGAGATGGCGAGATTGCCCACATACATGACGGTTTCGCGGTCGAGAAAGGGGTTGAAGATGCCAACGAGCACCGCGAACGGCGCGACGGCGATCAGCTTACGCATCAGAAAGCCGAGCGGCAGGTTTCCCTCGGTGGCCAGAACGACCGGGTAGATCAAGAATGGAAGCATAGGCAGAACTTCGTACTTGCCGAAGGAGACGACGCATACGAGGTACACGAGAGTCGTCACGACCTTGGCACGCGGGTCGAGCCGGTGGATCGGCGTGTCGAGGTACGCCAGACGGTCGAGCCGCCCCAGATCGTAGAGCCCTTCTTCGAGTGAAGCCATCCGCCCTCAGAGCACCCCTCTAGACCAGGCCGTCGCCGGTGGTAGTCGCCACGAACTTGCCGTGCTTCACGCCTTTGGTGCCGATGAGCTCCGAGGCGATGCGTCCGATTCTGCGCGCCTGCCCACGCAAGACCACGACCTCGAGGCAATGGTGGGCATCCAGATGGATGTGCAGTGTCGAGACGATCTCCTGATGGTGCGAATGCTGATGCTCGGTGAGCTTGTCCGCAAGGTCGGTGGAGTGATGATCGTAGACGAGCGTGACCGTCCCCACTGCCTCCTCCTCGCCAAGCTTCCACTGATCCTCGACAAGCGCGTTGCGTATGAGATCGCGGACCGCCTCGGAGCGGTTCACGTAGCCCTTGTCGGCGATCAGGGTGTCGAACATGCCGATCAGACGCTCGTCGGCCGATATGCCAAACCGAATGACTTCTGACATGAACGCGCTCCTTTGTACTCGCGTCGTGCTACTGCGGCGCCGCGCGCGTCACACAGCGCGCATACCACGAAAACTCGTCGTGCGAATGTGCCCGAAACCGTTGACGCGGCACCTTGCCCGGCAGTAGGTTCGTGACTACAGTAGCACGATTTCCTATGCTGTAGCACTCAACGAACACGAAATCGGCATTGCTCGTCAGGGGGAAGGGAACCGCTCATGCACATGTCAGATGCACTCATCTCGCCGGCGGTCGGCGGCGTGATGTGGGGCGCGACCGCGGTGACCGCGGTCTACTGCGCCAAGAAGGTGCGCGAGGAGCTCGACGAGAGCAAGATTCCGCTCATGGGTGTCGCGGGTGCCTTCGTCTTCGCCTCGCAGATGCTCAACTTCACCATCCCGGGCACGGGATCGAGCGGACATCTGGGCGGGGGGCTGATCCTCACGATCTTGCTAGGCCCGCACGCGGCGTTTCTGGTGATTGCCTCGGTACTCGCTGTCCAGGCGCTGTTCTTCGCCGATGGCGGTCTACTGGCGCTGGGTGCGAACATCTTCAATCTGGGCTTCTTCCCGGCGTTCGTGGCATTCCCGCTCGTGTACAAGAGAATCGTAGGTGACAACCCGACCGCCCGGCGCTTGGTCATCGGTAGCATCCTGGGCGCGATCGCGGGTCTTCTCCTCGGGTCGTTCGCGGTCGTGCTCGAAACAACCCTGTCGGGCATCAGCGAGCTACCCTTCTCGACCTTCGTCGCAATGATGCTTCCGATCCACCTGGCGATAGGCGTGGTCGAGGGCCTCGTCACTGCGGCCGTGGTCACGTTCGTCTACAAGGCGCAACCGGAGATCTTGTCGCGGTCGGCAACGGGCACGTCGCTCAAGGGGCTCAATCTGCGACCGGTGATCATCGCTTTGCTTGTCGCGGCACTGGTCGCTGGTGCGGCGTTCTCCTGGTTTGCCTCGGCAAGTCCGGATGGCCTGGAGTGGTCGATCGCGAAGGTGACGGGGACCGAAGAGATCGAAGGAGCCAACGCGGGCCTGCACGAAAGCCTGGCCTCGGTGCAGGAGAAGACCGCATTCCTGCCGGACTACGCGTTCCCCGCAGGCGAGGAAGCCGAAGGCGGCGAGGCGGCCTGGCCGGCCGTCGATGCGGGCACGAGTACCTCCGGCATCGTGGGCGGGGCACTCACCCTGGCAATCGCTGTAGCGGTCGGCCTGGTGCTCAAGCGGCGTTCCGCGCGGCATCCCGAAAGCGCATAGCAACCATCTGTCCTTGCGCAAGGCGGCTTCGCACACGTTGTGTGGAGCCGCTTCGCCTGTTCACTGGTACAATCGACCCGTGAAAAAGACGAACCAGATCAAGGGCACCCTGCACAAGCATGCCGATGAGGCGCCCACCTATTTCGAGTGCCCCGCGTGCGGCCTTCTCTCCGCAAGCGCCCGGTTCGGCGCCGGCGAGAAGGCGTGCCCGTCGTGCGGCTCCCCTTCCGACGGACGACGCCGCTTCCCGACCGACCGTCTGCGACGGCTCGATGCGCGGATCCGCCACTACCACTCCGAGGGCGAGTGGGAGATCGTCGTGATCCTTGTCGAGACATTCCTCGAGGCGGTTCTGGAAGACATCATCGACCGGATCCTCACCGCGCGCGGCGCCGATGTCGCTGTGCGCGAGGTCGTGCTCGACGGTCAGCGCGCGATAGGCGGTCGTATCGGCCGCCTCTTCCCACACCTGACCGGCGAGGAGTTCGAGGCAGCTACCGCCGAGATGGGCTTTCGAGACTTCCCCTACAAGTGGCGCGAGCTGCGCCAGGCGCGCAATGCCTTCATCCACGACTAGCCGTTCCGCGGTCCTCGCGAGACGCTCGACGAGCACATGGCGACCCAGGCCATGCATCTGCTCGATCAGGCATACAAGGTCTTCGTACTCATCAACAACCGCTTCGTTGCCGAGAAGCAGGCCGCCACCCTCAAGCGCGAGCTCTCGTAGCGCCGCGGCCCACACCGCCCATGAAGGCGCTCTCGCTGCACATCACCGGTATCGTCCAGGGCGTCGGGTTCCGTCCATTCGTCTACAACCTCGCAGTGGGACTCGAATTGAACGGCTGGGTCCTGAACTCCTCGGACGGCGTCTTTTGCGTGGTGCAAGGCGACCCGGCCGCAGTAGATCGCTTCGCGACTGCGTTGCGCGACGAAGCGCCGCCCATGGCAGTGATCGAACACGTTGTTGCCGAGGAAGTCGATCCCGAGCCGTTCGATGGCTTCGAGATCCGCGAATCCACCGCAGTCGAAGGCGCGATGACGCTCGTGTCGCCCGACATCGCAACGTGCCCGCAGTGCGTGCGAGAGCTGCTCGATTCTGCTGACCGCCGCTACCGCTACCCGTTCATCAATTGCACCAACTGCGGCCCGCGCTTCACGATCATCGAGGACGTGCCCTACGACCGGCCGACCACCACCATGCGCGACTTCCCCATGTGCCCGCAGTGTGCCGAGGAATACCGCGACCCGGCCGACCGGCGCTTCCACGCCCAGCCCGACGCATGCTTCGTGTGCGGTCCGCGGCTGTTCCTGAACGTCGTCGAGCCGGTAGCGG
>JBGSMX010000191.1:0-6175 GCA_041739935.1 Coriobacteriia bacterium
CCGTCGAGCGCGTGGTCGCCGAGCTTGTCGAGCGCAACGGCGCCCTGCCCGCTGCTGCACGCAACCTGGCCGATATCGCGCGCATCAAGGCGCTTGCGGCCGAACTCGGCGTGACGTCGGTCACCTCGGTGCGCAACCGGCTCGAGGTCAAGCCGATCGCGCTCGATGCGGCTCAGAAAGGAATCCTCGGCAGTCGGGGTGGAATCTATCACGAGCCGGACAGGAAAGCGGTCGTTCCGCTCGAATATGGAGGTTCAGTGACTGCGCAAGCACTCGGCATACTCGATGCTATACTGACCGGAGTTCAACCAGCTTCCGGCACTTTCCAGGAGGACGAATGAGAGTTCTACGCACACTTCTCGCCGCTGTTCTGGCGCTCGGCCTGGTCATGGGTCTTGCCGGGTGCGGAGAAGAGGATCTCGCCGCCCGCGTGAACGGCGAGGAGATCAAGCGAAGCGATCTCGATGCCCAGATCGAAACCCTCAAAGAAGAGTATCCGGACATGTTCACCGGCGCTGACGGTGAGGGCCGGCTGCTCGAGTTCCAGCAGCGTCTTCTCGACAACATGATAAACAACGTGCTCATCAGGCAGGCTGCCGAGGAGCGCGGGATCGAAGTCACCGACGCCGAGGTCGAAGAAGAGATCGAGAGCCTCAAGTCCGGCTTCGAGACCGACGAGCAGTTCGAGCAGGCGCTCGCGCAGTCCGGCATGGACGTAGAGGCGCTTGAGACGCAGGTGCGCGAGGGCATGATCACCGACCAGCTTATCGCCACGCTGTCCGAGGACATCACCGTGAGCGATGAAGAGGTCACCGAGTACTACGAGGCCAACAAGGCGGACTTCATGCAGATCGCCGGCGTCCACGCGGCGCACATCCTGTTCGACGCCGACGACAAGGCGACCGCCGAGCAGATACTTTCCGACATCAAGGCCGGTGCTGACTTCGCGTCGCTGGCCCAGCAGTACTCGAAAGACCCTGGCTCGGCTGCCAATGGCGGCGATCTGGGCTGGCCCACGACTCCGTACGTCCAGGAGTTCCAGGATGCGGCTGACGCGCTCGAGCCCGGCGAGATCTCCGAGCTGGTCGAGACCACCTTCGGCTGGCACATCATCAAGGTCATCGAGAAGCGCGACGACCGTCAACTGCCGCTCGAAGAGGTCCGCGATCAGATCGAGCAGATTATCGTCCAGGAGCAGAACGCGGACGTTTACCAGGAGTTCCTCAACGAGCTGCGCGATGCAGCCACGATCGAGATCCTGGTTCCCGAGCTGGCGACGCCTGCAGCAGTCCAGGAAGGCACGTCGACCGAAGAGTAAGAGCCCGACCGGAGTAGGTGCCCGCCCTATGACCGCCGGTTTCGGCGAGTTCGTGCGGATGATCGAGGTACTTCGCGGTCCCGGGGGTTGTCCCTGGGACCGCGCGCAAGATCACCTGTCACTGCGCCGCCATATGCTCGAAGAGGCATACGAGGCGGTCGCGGCCATCGACGCGGGTGACGACGCCGAACTCGCAGACGAACTCGGCGACGTGTTGCTCCAGGTCGTGCTTCACGCGCAGATCGCGAGCGACGAGGGCCGCTTCGACATCGACGAGGTCGTCTCGCGCATCTCGGACAAGATCGTCCGTCGCCACCCGCATATCTTCGGCGAGGCCACCGCAGACAGCCCCGACGAGGTCGTCGTTCACTGGAACGCGATCAAGCGCGAGGAGAAGGCCGGCGGCGGGCTCCTCGACACCATCCCCGATGCGCTGCCTGCGCTCATGCGCGCGGAGAAGATATCGCGCCGCGTGGTGAGTGTGGGCTTCGAGTGGGAGACCCTCGACGAGGTGTGGGACAAAGTCCACGAGGAGATCGACGAACTCAAGGCGACCGAGCCCGGTTCCGCGCATGCTGCCGAGGAAATCGGGGATCTGCTGTTCACCATCGTGAATCTTGCGCGCAAGCAGGGCATAGATGCCGAGGAGGCTCTGCGCGGTACGTGCGGCAAGTTCGCCTCGCGTTGGAGCGAGATGGAGCGCACGGCGCTGGAGCGCGGTCTCGACATCGCGCAGCTGGGCGCAGACGGACTCGAAGAACTGTGGCACGATGCCAAGAGCAAGGAAGTGCGCGACGAGTAGCACCTGTCGCCGCGCCTGCAGGTTGTGGCCGCGAGTGCGCGGGCCGCGGCGGGGGAGACTGACCGAGGGAGCGTAAGGAGAGCCATGAGCTTCATCACCGATGTGTTCGCGCGCGAGATCCTGGATTCACGAGGCAACCCCACTGTCGAGGTCGAGGTCGTCCTCGACGACGGCAGCTTCGGTCGCGCAGCCGTACCCAGCGGAGCGTCGACCGGCCAGTTCGAGGCCGTTGAGCTTCGCGATGGCGATTCCGCCCGCTACCTGGGCAAAGGCGTGCGTCAGGCGGTCGAGAACGTCAACGAGATCATCGCGCCCGAAGTCATGGGCATCGACGCGACCGACCAGCGTCTCGTTGACTCGACGCTGCTTGCGCTCGACGGCACGCCCAACAAGTCCAAGCTGGGTGCCAATGCGATCCTCGGCGTGTCGCTTGCCGTTGCAAAGGCCGCTGCCGAATCCACCGAACTCACGCTGTACTCGTATATCGGCGGAGCCAACGCGCACGAGCTGCCGGTGCCCATGATGAACATCCTCAACGGCGGGGCACATGCGGACAACAACGTCGACTTGCAGGAGTTCATGGTCATGCCCGTGGGCGCGACCACGTTCGCCGAAGGCCTACGCATGTGCGCGGAGATCTACCACACCCTCAAAGGAGTGCTGCAGGAGCGCGGGCTCGGAGCCAGCGTTGGCGACGAGGGCGGATTCGCCCCGAACCTCGAGAGCAACGAGGCGGCGCTGCAGATCATCGTGGATGCGGTCGAGAAGGCCGGCTACTCCATGGGCGAGCAGATCATGATCGCGCTCGATCCGGCCACGAGCGAGATCTACCGCGACGGCGCGTACCACCTGGACGGCGAGGGCCGCGTGCTCTCCTCGGAAGAGATGGTGGAATTCTGGGTCGACCTGTGCGACCGCTACCCGATCGTCTCGCTCGAAGACGGCATGGCCGAGGAAGACTGGGATGGCTGGAGGCTGCTCACTGAGCGGCTCGGAACCAAGGTCCAGCTCGTAGGTGACGATCTGTTCGTCACCAACACCGAGCGGCTGCGTCGCGGGATCGAAACAGGCGTGGCGAACTCGATTCTCATCAAGCTCAACCAGATCGGCACGCTCACAGAGACGCTCGAATGCATCGAGATGGCACGTCGGGCGGGATACACCTGCGTGATCTCGCACCGTTCGGGCGAGACCGAGGACACCACGATCGCAGACGTGGCGGTGGCCGTGAACGCCGGTCAGATCAAGACCGGTGCGCCTGCCCGCTCAGACCGCGTGGCGAAATACAACCAGCTCCTCAGGATCGAGGAGGAGCTGTGTGACTCCTCGACATATCCGGGTATGGATGCGTTCTACAACATAGGGTAGTCCCGTCGGCGAGCAGTACGGCCCAGAAGCGCCATGAAGGATCGTAAGCGTCAGATGAACGCCACCGAACAAGACCGGGACATTCCGTATCGCCACGGCGTGCCGCTTGAGAGCGCGCTGGCGCGACGGGAGCGCCTGGCGGACCGCTACGGGCTGGGGTACGGCGCGGACCGGGTCTTCCCGCAGCTGGTCGAGGCTATGCTCGCCGAGGTGCCCGAAGGCAGCAGGGTGCTCGAGGTCGGCGCCGCGACAGGGCTGCTGACCCGCCCGTTGTTGCAGCGAGCCGGGCACCTGACTGCACTCGAACCCTCGGCGGGTCTGTTGCGCCGCCTGCTGTCGAGCGAGGTGGCGGAGTCACCGCATCTGACCGTCAAGCAGGGCATGGTCGAGGACCTACTGCACGACGAGTTGTACGACGTGGCAGTCGTCACGTTCACACCCCGGCGCGGGATGGGCCTGTCCCGGCTGCTGGTCGAACTCGCGAGCCGGGTGAAAGACCGCGTGGTGATGTTGCTCGAAGACGACGGCACCATGGACTGGGCCTACCTGGCGCGCGGGGCGGCAGTACAGGGCTTCGTCGACGTGCGGCTGACGTTGCTCTCGTCGCGGGACACGCGTCCCGAGGATCGCCGCCGCGCCGTGCTGCTGGTCGCGAATCTGGACCGCTACGAGCCGATGATCGAAGTCCCGGAGGACTGGGGTGTCGACGCACGTGAGATTGAGATGCCGTACCCGACTCCGCGCGGCGGCGCCACCCGGCTCGTGCGCTACTTCCTGGCCGGCGGGGATCGGGCGCTTCGGGTGAACACGGACCCGCGCGGTGTCGAGCGACTCTACGGCAACCTGCGCACGGCGGTACACCGGCTTGCCCGCGACGAACTCACCGTGCGACGCGACGGCGACATCATCCAGATCGTGCGGTTGCCCCGCTCGTAGGCCGTATCTGCGCGTGCGTTTGCGGTTCCCTTTCGGCATGGTGCGCGAGGAGCGCGTGTGCGAGCAGGACGAGCCCCATCATCTCAAGGCTCTCTTCCACGACAGCCAGCAGCGCGAACGTCAGATCGAGCATTCCGTAGGCTTTGGCGTGAGCGCCGCCAAGCAGTTCGAGTCCCAGAGCTCCCGCCAGGTAGACTACCGCCGCCACAAGCAGCCTTCGCCGGGTGAGCGCGGGCAAACGCAACAGGAACGGACGCAAGATGGCCAGCGCCACCACGACGAGCAGCATTCCGGGAATCACCCACGCGAAGTACAGCACGCCCGGGGCTCCGTTTCCGAGCAGGTCCCTGATCGGAACCACGAGCCGCTCGTGAAAGACGAGAGCCTCATCGATGGCCATCCACGCGAAGCCGGCGGTCAAAACCGCCCAGTAGCCAGCATCGGACCGGCCCCGTCGGCGCGTGGATACGGCGGTCGCGCCGCAGAGCGCCGCAGCGAACAGCAGCAGCAATGCCGAGTAGAGCGCGGGAACGTTGAGCTCTCCGTTGAGGTCGAACAACCTGATGCCCCGTGCGTCAGGTGCGACTCCGTGCACGTGGATCATGATCTGGCCGAACAGCCCGATTGCAACGAGCGTCACCACAATCGCGGCAAGTGCGCCGATGACTCCCCGGCGATTGGACGCAAGCCACTGGAGGGCTGCGAGCAGGAATTCCTCGCCGGGTAGCGCGCTGTGTTCGTGTGGCCGGGGGTTACTCGGCACGAACGAATGCCAGGCCGCCGGGTTCCTGGATCGCATCTCCGGCGGCCACGATCTTGAAGTCGGCCTCGCTCTCCAGCCACTCGATGAACTCGCCTTGCTGCGACCAGTCGCGCAATTCGATCTCGATTTGCGCTGCGGCGAGATCGTCGCCCGACGATACGCTGCCGCTATCCGCAGTCGCTTCGAGTTGCTCGAGGGCATCTTCGGCGCTGATGAAGTCGACGGAAGCGACCGTGGTGTGGCGGCGCAGTTCGGCCATAAGGGCCTCGATGTTGCCCTGCGGTGCCTCCGGATCCACCAGCACGCGGATCAGGTAGTCTCCCGGCGCGGTGATGTGCAGCTTCTCGCCGTCGAAGATCGCCAGCGGCAACACGCTGAAGACGAACTCCTGGCCGGTGGACTGCTTGAGGTCCACGGGGCTGGTCTCAGATTCAGCGGTCCACGTGCCCCGGGCAACCGGCTCGCCCGAATCGATCACGCTCCACTCGTAGTCGCCTTCGGCCGTGAATACGATGCGCATACCGGTGTCGACGACTTCGCCCTCCCAGGCGCCTACGATCCAGGAAGCCGAGTCCTGCGCCGCGTCGCCGGGCGGGTCACCCGCGCAGCCAGACGCAACGAGCATCGCCACGGCGATCAACGCAATTCCCAGTCTGCGCATGCGAACTCCCCACATCTCCCCGACGTTGCACCTCTCGGCGCACCGGATTCACCGCACACAACTGTAGCCCAGCTGGCGGCGGTCTGCAGCGACCGTTCGCGGGCGACCCTGCTCACGCGGCGAAACGGGCATACTTGGTCATGAGGAACGACCACGCCAGGGAGGCTTTCAGTGCGCAAGACCAAGATCATCGCCACGATCGGCCCGGCAACTGAATCGGCAGAGGCGCTCGACGCGCTTGTCGCGGCGGGGATCGATGTCGCACGGCTCAACGCCTCGCATGCGGGGCCCTCGGAGCTCGCCGAGCGACTCGCGGCCGTGCGTGCT
>JBGSMX010000033.1:0-4721 GCA_041739935.1 Coriobacteriia bacterium
TCGCGGGGGTGCGCGACGACGCCGGCTATGAGGGCCAGGCGGCCATCGAGCTTGAGGCCGCGGCCGACCCCGGTGTGTCCGGCAGCTACGAGTTCGCGCTTGTCGAGCCGCCCGATGGCGGGCCTATGATCATCGACCACCGGCCCGTGCTTGAAGCGGTCCTCGGCGATGTGTGCGACGGTATACCCCCCGGGGGTATCTCCATGCGCTTCCATCGGGCGGTCATCCGCTGTATAGTCGAGGTCGGAATCGTTGCGACTTCACGCGCCGGCACGCGTCATGTCGCTCTTGCCGGGGGTGTCTTCATGAACCGGATACTCCTGGGCGGGGCCGCGCGGGAACTTGCCGCGGCGGGGCTGATCCCGCTCACCCACGTGGGTCTGCCGATGAACGACGGTGCAGTATCGTTCGGTCAGGCGGTTGTCGCGTGGTCGAACCGACACGAGGCGTAACGTGCCCGGTCAGGCCGACCGCCTCGAAGAAGGAGGTACTAGATACTATGTGTCTTGCCATCCCGGCCCGCATCACGACGATCGGGGAGCTCAACATGGCCGAGGTCGACATCATGGGCGTCTCGCGCCGCGTGAGCCTCGACCTCGTCCCCGAAGCGAAGCAGGACGACTGGGTCCTCGTGCACGCGGGATTCGCCATTCAAATCGTGGACGAAGCCTACGCCGAGGAGACCCTTCAGCTTCTCAAGGACATGGCCATGATCGGCGACGACGAACTCGACCTCGCCGAGGGAGCATAGAGCTATGGATTTCAGTGGCTTTCGGGACCCGGAGCTCGCCCGCACGCTGATTGACGCGATCCACGCCACTGCAACGGAACCGGTCAAACTCATGGAGGTGTGCGGCACGCACACCGTCTCGATAGCACGGCACGGCCTGCGCTACGTGATGCCCAAGACGATAACGCTGCTCTCGGGGCCTGGCTGTCCGGTGTGCGTCACGAGTAACGTCGATATCGACACCGCGATCGAGTTCGCCAAGCAGCCCGGTGTGATAGTCACCACCTTCGGCGACATGATGAAGGTCCCCGGCTCGTATTCCTCGCTTTCGCGCGAGAAGGCCGACGGCGCCGACATCCGCATGGTCTACTCCCCGCTCGACGCCCTCGAGATGGCGAAGCGCAACCCCGACAAGCAGGTCGTCTTCATCGGAGTCGGCTTCGAGACCACGGTCCCGATCATCGCTGCGGCCATCGAGCACGCCGCCGCCGAGGGCGTCGAGAACTTCTCGGTGTTCTCGGCACACAAGACGGTGCCCGACGCGCTCGAGGCGCTCGTGAACGACCCCGATGTGCAGATCGGCGGCTTCATCTTGCCGGGGCACGTCTCGACGATCATCGGCCTGGAGCCGTACCGCTTCCTCGCCGAGAAGTACGGCGTCCCCGGCGTCATCACCGGCTTCGAGCCCATCGACGTGCTCCAGGGCGTCTACATGCTCGTCAAGCAGATCGCCGAGGGCCGCTCGGAGATCGAGATCGGCTACACGCGCGGCGTGATGCCGCAGGGCAACACCGCTGCTGTCGAGAAGATGAACGAGGTGTTCGAGCCGTGCGACGCGGAGTGGCGCGGCATCGGAGTGATTCCGGGAACAGGACTTGCGATCCGCGAGGAGTTCGCTGCCTACGACGCCATGAAGAAGGTGCCGGTCACGCCGCCGGAGCCCAAGGAGATCAAGGGCTGCCAGTGCGGCGAGGTGTTGCGGGGCGTGACACTTCCCTTCGAGTGCAAGCTGTTCGGGCGCGCCTGCACGCCGGAGCACCCGATCGGCCCGTGCATGGTCTCCTCGGAAGGCTCGTGCGCGGCATACTACCGCTACACCGACTACGGCAAGGCCGAGTAGCCGTATCGACTCAAGAAGCCCCGGCCAGGCAAGGCCGGCCGGCAAGGACCACGGAGGGGTTGCATGCGACAGGATCGGATTCTTCTCGCCCACGGCAGTGGCGGGACCATGATGCGCGAGCTGATCGAAGACGTGTTCATGCACGACTTCGACGACGACATCCTGTGGCGCGGAGACGATGCTGCTGCGCTCGAACTGCCCCCGGGACGCGTGGCAATGTCGACCGACACGTACGTGGTCAACCCGCTGTTCTTCCCGGGCGGCGACATCGGCCGCCTGTCGGTCTGCGGAACCGTCAATGATGTGGCTACGGCCGGCGCCCAGCCGCTGTATCTGTCGGTCGGTTTCGTGCTCGAAGAAGGCTTCCCGGTAGAGGACCTTCGCCGCATCCTTGTATCGATGCGTGACGCTGCCGCCGAGGCCGGCGTGCGGATCGTCACCGGCGACACGAAGGTGGTCGAGAAGGGCCATGGCGACGGCTGCTACATCAACACCGCCGGTCTGGGCGTGATCCGAGACGACCTCGATCTGTCCGGGCGCAACTGCAAGCCGGGCGATGTGGTGCTGCTTTCCGGCACGCTGGGCGACCACGGCATAGCCGTGATCTCGACCCGCGAGGGTCTGTCGTTCGAAACCGATATCGAGACGGATGCGGCACCCCTCAACCACATGATCGCGGCCGTGCTCGACGCAGCACCCGATACTCGCTGCTTCCGCGACCCAACGCGCGGCGGACTCGCGTCGACGCTCAACGAGCTCGCGAGCGCTTCGAGCGTCTCCATCGTGGTCGAGGAGACCAGCGTGCCCGTGCACTCGCAGGTCCAGGGTGCGTGCGAGATGCTGGGCTACGACGTGTTCCAGGTCGCGAACGAGGGCAAGATGGTCGCCGTCGTGCCTGCCGAGCAGGCCCAGGCTGCACTCGAGGCCATGCGTTCGGCTGCTTATGGCGAGGATGCCGCGATCGTCGGAGAGGTCCTCGAATCTCCCGCGGGCAAGGTCTACGTGCACACCGGCTTCGGTGCCAAGCGCATCATGGACATGCTTGTGGGCGAACAGCTGCCACGGATCTGCTAGCCCCGTTGTTGAAGCCCACACGGCGTCAACGGCTCGTGTAGAATCGCCGGCATGACCGAGGAGACAACCACCGATCCCCGCTACCGCCTTGTCGGGCTGGCGCGGGTCGCCACTGCGGGCCTGATCTGGGGCTCGATTCCGCTCGTGATCCGGGCCGCCGACGGCGCGTCGGTGGTCAAGGTCTTCTTTCGCGTAGCCTGTGCGGCCCTCATCATCGGCGGCTACATGCTGGCGACAGGGGCTTGGCGTGAGCTGCAGGGACTCCCGGCAGCCAAGTGGCGCCAGGTGATCGTGCAGGGGCTTATTCTCACGCTCAACTGGTTCCTGTTCCTCACTGCACTCGATATGACCCAGGTGGCCACCGCGGAGCTCTTGGGCTACACGGGCCCGGTCTTCGTCGCCGCGCTCGCACCGTTCGTCACCGGCGAATCGTTCGACCGCCGCATTGTTGCGCCGCTCGTGCTTGCTTTGGGTGGCATCGCGGTGATTCTCACGCAGCACGGCCTCGCATTCGAGAGCCGGGACGAGCTCGTGGGCGCCGGGCTTGCGTTCGCTTCCGCATTGACATACGCGACACTGCTGCTGCGTAGCAAGAAGATCTTGCGTGGCATCTCGAGCGGCGCACTCATGCTCGTCGAGTACACGGTCGCCTCGATCGTGCTCGCCCCGTTCGTGCTCGCCGCGTACAGCCGCGGGGACGTGCCCTCGACATCCTCGGCATATGCGGCGCTCATCACGCTCGGCGTCGTACATACTGCGCTGGCCGGTTACATCTTCCTGGGCGGGCTTCGGCGAGTGCGGACCGACCACGCAGCGATTCTCATGTACATCGAACCGGTGAGCGCGGTGTTTTTCGCGGCCCTGTTCCTGGGCGAAGCGCTGACGTTGCGCACGCTTCTAGGAGGCGCGCTGGTGGTGACGGGCGGGTTGATCGTCGCCAGGCTCGAGCGCCGACACGATGCCACCGAGGTCGAGCCCATCGAAGTTGCGGGCATGACCGGAGAGATCGACGGCTGATTCCGCACTCGCGTGGGAAGGCTATACTCGAAAGACCGATACGAGGAGGCTCGACAGCGCATGGATTCGCTCGCACGGCTCATCGAGGCTGACGCGGTACGGCGGCTGACCGACCGCGACCCCTTGCTGTTCTCCGACGACGTCGACCTGCGCCAACCGATCTTGCAGCGGCTCGGGTGGACCGACCTGGCAACGGCGGCTGCCGGCCGCATCCCGCTCGCGGTGAATCTGGCGCGCGCGATCGTCGAAGAGGGGGCGCGCGATGTCGTGCTCCTGGGCATGGGCGGCTCGTCGCTGACGGCTGTCGTGATGTCGCAGGTGGTAGGCGGCCGAGAAGACATGCCCCGGCTACACGTGCTCGACTCAACATCTCCCACGATGGTCAAATCGCTGCTCGACACACTCGAGCGCAGCTCGACGTACTTCCTGGTTTCCAGCAAGTCGGGCACGACCATCGAGCCACTGTCCCTGTATGCGATATTTCGCGAGTGGATGGAAGAGGAGTTCGAACGGCCGCAAGCCGGGAAGCACTTCATCGTCATCACCGATCCGGGAACCCCGCTCGAGAAGATGCGGCAGAAGGAGTTCATGCGCGTCGCGATCTCGTCCCCACCCACCGTGGGCGGGCGCTTCTCGGCGCTGAGTGTCTTTGGCCTGGTCCCGGCGGCGCTGATCGGTGTGGACCTGGATGCGCTCGTAGAGCGGGCGCAGACCATGGAGCATGCCTGTCACGCCCCCGCCGAGGACAATCCCGGCGCGGCGCTTGCCGCGTGGATCGCC
>JBGSMX010000042.1:0-3975 GCA_041739935.1 Coriobacteriia bacterium
AGCGCGCCGGTCCCGGCCTCGAGCCGGGATCGCGCCTCCTCTACGCCGAGACGAACGTCACCCTGAAGCACGGTAGTCGCCGCAACACCCTGACCCAGGAGTCGCGGCTCCGTGTCCGGCCAGCCGGCCATGCCGTCAAAGGCGCTCACGACCGTCGTAGTCGAACCAATTTCCGCGACGAGCGCGTCGATCCGCAGGGCCTCGGAAGCCATCGGGATTATAGCCCCCGATCGCGCATGGTACGCACGATGAAACTCGCCACATCCACGCCGTGAGTCCCCCTGCCGAATCCGGCATCCATTCCCCACGAACACGCGAGCTCGTCGGTGACCTGCGTGCCTCCCGAGATGAGCAGCAGCTTGTCTCGAACGCCCTTCTCGATGGCCAACGCCGCGAGCTTCTCCATGTTCTCACGATGGATGTCCGCATGCGTGATGATCGTCGAGATGAGCACGGCGCTCGCTCCGTGTTCGATCGCCGCATCGAGTACCTTCTCGACCGGAACCGAGGTGCCCAGATACGTGGCCTCGAAGCTCCACTTCTCCAGCCCCCCGTGTTTGATGTCGAGGATCTCGCGCATTCCCACGGAGTGCTCGTCCTGACCCACTGTCGCAGCGACGACGCGGAGGTGGCGCTGCGTCACGAACTCGCGGATCTCCTCGTCGGTAAGCACCTCCGGTGGCTCCGGGATCGTAAGCGTAGCCGGGTCGATCGCGACATCCAGTCGCCCGCGCAGCTCGATCAGCGTCCCCTCGGCCGGATGCATCACGCGCTTGTGAATCACCTCGGGATCGCGCAGATTCATCGACCGACCCAGCTCGAGGGCAGCGGCCTCGGCAACGCGCTCCGCCGCAGGCAGGAACATAGTGACGACAACGATGCCGTCGCCCGCCCATTCCACCTCCGGCTTGATGAGCCCGCGATCGCGAAGCTCGGCGGTCGCCGCCAGACGCGTCTCCACGTTGTCGACCGGGTCGAGCTCGCTTATGAAGGGAACCTTCTCGGCGTCGCACAGCGTGCAACCGCCGATCAGCTCGCACGGCTTCGCTCCCGCCGGTGCACCGTAACCCTCGGGCAGATGATTCTCGCCGAAGTGGTGACACACCGGCGCAAGGTAGTCGGCTTCGCGAGGAACAATCGTGCCCTCGGCGACGCCTCCGGCCGAATCGCGGGCGATGCCGTCGTCGTGCGTCTCCGGGTACTCGCCCGAGTCGACGAAGTAGGCGTCTTCAACTCCCGCGAAGTAGCCACCATCGGCGAGCATCGCCTCGAGGAAGAGCACCGCACGTTCCTTGATCTCGCGCACACGGGCCTTGAGCTCGGGGTTCTCGCGATCGACCGACACCATCTCGCGCAGACCGTCCATGCCCACGAGTGACTGCTTGGCCGTGTCGACCGCGGCGACATTGTTGTAGTGCCACGGCACGTTGCGACCCTCGTCGGGAGTGATCGTGGATTGGATGTCGGCGCTGGTGAGCCGAGAGATCAGCAGGTTCATGACGTGGCTCACGGTGGCATCGCGAGCGTCGGACTCCATGTAGCGGGTGTTTTGCTGCGCGCGCATCTTGTAGTCGCCAAACAGATCGCGCAAGGCGATCGCGTACGGCAGATCCATACGCATGCACGGCGCGGGCGCGGCATCGGGCGGAACCGTCGAGAGCGCGATCTGCTCCTTGGGCATTCCCACCGCAACCGAATACGCGCAGTTGATCGCGTGCTGCACCAGCAACTCCGGCATGACCTTCCACGCCTTGATGGCGGTCGCGTTGGCGTTGTGCGCGCCATCGATCTGCAAGATGCCGGCCGAGGCCATCACATGCTTGGCCACGGCCGCGTCCACGAAGCTGCGATACATGTTGATGTTGCGGTAGAGCACGTTGTACTGCGGGTCCTGATGGGCGCCGTTGACGCCCTCCTCGGCGAACATGACCGCGATCTCGGGACCGGCGACACCACTCACGTAGCTGTGGTAGTTGATGGGTCGACCGACCTCGTCCTCGATCAGGTCGAGCGCGCGTCGCGTGAGCCGACACTGCTTGCGTGTCACCGCGATGCCGCCCACGCCCTCCGGCGTGCCCTCGAGCAGACCGTCTATGTGCGACTGCCCGGCGGTACGTATCACCATGATGTGATCGGCGCCGTGCCATGCGGCCATACGCATGCGGCGGATGTCGTCCTCCGGCCGACCCGAGGCTATCTCCGTCGTCAGCACGCAGTCCGGCTGTGGATCGATGTTGTCGAAGTAGTGGGCGGCTGGCAGCGGAATGCTGCGCTCGAGCCCTGTCGATGTCTCGCGATAGGTGAACTCGTAGAGATCCTGGTCCGGCACCTGCGTGCGCCACGTCCAGCCATGCCTGCGCGGGCGGTAGCTCTCCAGCCCGTCGAGAAGTGCCTGGAGGTCGATCTTCTGGCACGGGTCGAGCGGCGGCAACGTATCGCTCATCGCGCGCCCTCCCACTTCGCCTCGGCGATCTCCCAGCCTTCGCCGCGCGCAAGTCGTGACGCAGCCTCGACTGCGTCACAGTCCCACGCCTGCATGCACACCAAAACCACATGACCCGCTCCGTGTCCGAGTAGCCCCCGCTTCTCACACTCTGCCACGATGCTCTGACACGACGGTGAGTCCACGCCCATGCGCATCACCACGCTGCGCTCGATCGAGGGCGACGTGTGCGTGCGCGCGAGCTCGACGAGCGGCGTCACGACTTCCTCGGCAAGCTGCCAGAATCGCTGCTCGAGCGCAGTGTCGTCGAGCAGATCCAGATGCTTGCGAACCTGTGCGTACGTGTCGGGGCGAACCATCTAAGCTCCTCTTCGTTGACTCGTGTCAGACCGGGTAGATACACTCATGGTGTATCCGCTTGGTGTATCCGCGAACGGAGGTGGCGGCTGTGGCCGCGTACAAGGTGAATGTCTCGCTGCCCGAGCATCTGGTGGCCGAGATCGACGAAGCCGCCGGGGAACTCGGCCTGACGCGCAGCGGCTTCATCGCCGAGGCCTCCGTCCGGTACGTCGCCGACGTCAAGAACCTCTCAGCCGAGGAGCTACGGCGACGCGATATCCAGCGCGCACGGGCAACATGGCGACGGATCGGCTCCACGCTTACGGAGGACGACATCCAGGGCATGATGGACCAACTGCGGCGCGACCGGGAACGCGGCATGCCCGAGGGATGGAAGCGATGAACCCGATAGTCGTCGACACGTCCGTGGCGTTCAAGTGGTTCCACCCGTTCGGAGAAAGCAACGTCGACGTGGCGACCGAAATCCTCGATGCTCACGAGGCCGGCTCGCTCCTGATCTGTGCGCCGGCGCATCTGCACGCCGAGCTCGCCAACTCGCTCCGCTTCACCCGTTTCGAGCCCGACGACGTCATGGAACTCATCGGGAAGCTGCCCGAATACCGCATCGAACTCGTCGAAGCCACACCCGTTCGCCTGGGCGACGCCGTGCGCCTGTCCTACGCTCACCGTATCTCCGTCTATGATGCGCTCTTCCTCCAACTCGCCGAGGAGCTCGACTGCCCACTCGTAACGGCCGATCGGCGCGCGTTCGACGGAATCGACACACCGGTCGAGATTCGGCTGCTGTAGGCGCGAGAGCGGCACCTACGCCTCCTTCAGCGCGGCGATGATCTTCTCGACCGTCGCAGCATCGCTGTTCGTGTCCTGCGCCAGGAACTCGATGTCCTCGGGTACGAGCGCGTAGCCCTCGCCTGCGTGCGCGAGCGCATTGCGCACGTAGCTGCGACGCAGACGCGCCAGATCGAAGTCGCGCGCGGCGATCTGTTCGGGTCGCTCCGGAATCACGATCGAGGTGCCGGGAACGTTCTCGCCCGGGTCGCCGAGGCGAACCTCGACCCCGTTCTCGCGAGCGAAGTTGAGCTGCGCCCAGTGATGCTTGCCCGCGCCGGTGTACTCGGTTTCCTGTACGACCACGGTCGCCTCTCGCGGGAGCTCGCGGGCAAGCGACATGG
>JBGSMX010000078.1:0-4128 GCA_041739935.1 Coriobacteriia bacterium
GGCGCGCACATCGCGCGTGACCACGCTACCTGCGCCGATGACGGCACCGTGACCGACAGAGACACCTTTCAGAATCATTGCGCGCGCCCCTACGAACACGTCCCTGCCGATGACCACAGGCTCTGCTGGACCGGTGCCTGAACCGTACCGACGTACCGAATCGCCCAGGGGGTGAAGGTCGCTGTCCATGACAACGACCCCTGAGCCCAGCATCGAGCGATCGCCGATGACGATCTTGGACGCACACACGATACTCGCCCCGCTGATCCCGACATCGTCTCCGATCACCATCTCTGCCCCCCTGCCCACCGTCCGCAGGACGCAAGGGCTGGACACCCCTATGGCATTGAAGACCGGGTGCGAGATCGCCACGAAGCGATGACCGATTCGAATCGTGGACCCCTGCGCGCAAGAGATGATCGGAATGCCCAGGATCCTGGCGTCCTTGGGGATACGAACGCTCGGGTAGAGGAGGCGCGTTGCGCATGAACTCGCGACCCGATAGGCCGTGCGAATCCCCGGCAAGCCGGCGAGCGGCTCCAACAAGACGTCACCCCCTGACGAATCGCACTTAGCGACACACTACCGCATCGGCAGGCCACCGACATTGGGTCGGTCACCCATGGCGATGCACGTCCGGCGTAGACCCCCAGGGACCCCTCCTATGGCTCGCCGCCTGCCCGCGTCGCTGTGCCACGTGTGCGACCCAGTCTGCGCTCAATCCTCCCTAGGGAGGCTCGCGTCTTCGTCTACAGTGACTGGCCCGTTGCCGTCCCAGACGCCCCGGGCAGCACGGACGAAGGCCGGGAGTCCCCGCCAAACAGCCGACGGAGTCGGATCATCGATGGGCTGAGCAGGTGCACCGCCAGTCTCGCCGCGCCGTTGTCCGGCGAGAGCAAGGCCACGATCGACGACGTGACGCGCGACCAGCGTCTTCGTGAGAGCGGTGTCGAAGAAGCTCCGGTTGCGGTGCGAGATCGCTGTGAGTTGCGATGCATCCAGCGACAACAACTCATCGATGCGCCGCATCGCGTCGTCATCTCCGTCGAAGAACACATCGCTCAACTCGTGGCCGAACACCAGGTCGTAACCGGGATTCGCTTTGTAGACGAGAGGAATGCCCGTGGCGAAGGCGATCGGGACTCGATTTGAGAAGACCAGCGGGTACGTGGAGTTGTTGACTCCAATCGCCACGACCGAGCGAGCGTAGATCTCGGATTGGGCATCGAAGGCGCACGGGCCCACAGCTGAGGGACCCTCCCATCCTCGCCCGACCAACGCGAAACGCCGGCCGTAGCGCTGCTGCAGCCGTCGGACCAATCGCGCCCTGTCACGTGCCCCAGGCAAGCCTCGGAACGGTACTCGGCTCCGCACCCGATTGCCGATCATCACGACGTCGTAGTCGAATGTCGCTCTTGGCTTCCATATCGCCGGGAAGCGAGTGCCTGACGTGCAACTGGGCGCGTAACGCACCTCGGTGACGCCGGCTTTCGCAAGGGTGTTGACGATAGCTCCGCCACACGGCATGAACACCGCGTCGCACCGGCGCATCAGATCCAGCATCGGAGACGGCAGCGGCTTGTGGCGAGGGTGGTAGGAATCACCTTCCCAGTACAGGAACACGGGGGCTGTCGGGAGGCGCTTCAGGTCGTCGACGCGCTTGGCAGGGATTCGCAGGCGCCCTGTATGCATCCAGACGAGGAGATGCGCCCCCGTGTCTCGTGCGGACGCGTGGATTTCGCCGGCGATCTCATCGTCACGCAGCCCGTCGGCCGAGCGAGTCAAGTACGGATAGACCGTGAAACCATCGAGAACACCTTGGGCAACGAGCGCCTCGAACGCCTCGTGTACGTCGGGGTGCGAGCCCAGCGGCCGCTCGTTCAGCACGACGAGCGCGATCACTGGACCATGTCCGCGTCAGCCAGGGTCTGCCCGGACAGCCACGCCACGCGCTTCATTATCCTGGTCGACAGGGTCTTCGCGGACTTCGGCTCGAGCAGGCCGGTGAACAGCTTGAAGACGCGCCCGCGTCCGAGGCGCAAGGTGACGGTGAGCACGACAACCACGCCTGTGGCGACCTGAGCCGCAAGCACGACTCCTGATGGCATGCCCCAGTAGAGCCCTGCTCGCGACTCCGCGAACATGACCACCATGCAGAGGAGTCCGCTCACGATTCCCGGCCAGTACGAGCGAAGCATGCTCGCAGCTGATATCTGGTATCTGCTCGCGACGGTCGCGCTCACGACCACGTGGAGCGCCACCTCCGAAAGCGCGAAGGCCGTGGCGAAACCCACCAAGCCGAAGGGCGCGAGGAGCAACAGCGCGCCTCCGAACAGCACGAGCTGCCCGGCCCGCATCATCAGCTTCTCCTTCAAGTGTGCCGTAGCCTCGAGCGCCACACCGGCGAAGTGCGACATCATGGCGGCGCAGGCCGCGACAGCCACGATGCGGACGACTGGAATCGCATCCGTCCACTGACTGCCAAGGAGTACGAGGACGATCTCGCGCGCTGCCCCAGCCATCCCCAGGGCGACCGGGAGCCCCAGGCCGGCGAATACCGTGAGTACCTTGACATACGCGCGACCGACGCGAGCCAACTCGTCCTGGATGCGCGCAAATGAAGGCAGAAGCACCTTCGAGAGACTCCTGCTCATGTACTCCATCGGCACGCTGGTCACATGAAGCGCTCGCGAGTAGAGACCGAGCTGGCCCGCCCCTCCAACACGACCCACGACGAGCGTGTCAAGGTTGGCGTTGACGAACTCAAGGAAGGTCACGAGCGATACTGTGGAGCCGAAGCCCAGGAGGTCGCGGTACGGCTGCCAATGTCGAATCAGGGCGATTCGCGGGCGGGCCAGCACATTGTAGAGAACGCTTGCGATAGCCGCCTGAGTGATGCCGGCCGCCACGAGACTCCACACTCCGGCGCCCGCCCACGCGAACGTGATTCCGACGACGGCGTACCCGACCGCGTAGCTGCAGACTTCGACCGCAGCGATGGCCCGGAATCGCATGGCACGGCGCAGAATCGCGAGGCCGATCGTCGAGGTCCCGGTCACGAAGAACATGACCGCCATCACCTGCACAACCTGCGTCACCTCGGGTGCTTTGAACAAGTCGGCGAACAGAGGTGCGAACGCGACGCCACCCACCCAGAACGCGAGTCCCAGCAGCGTCGAAGTCCAGAAACCCGCGGCGACGTGCTCCCGCGTGATTTCTTGTCGCTGAACGACTGCCTGGCCGACACCCATCTGCGCGAAGTACTGACCGAAGCGCAGCACGAGGCTCGCCATGGCGACGAGGCCGAAGGCCGCCGGCGTGAGAAGCCGGGCGAGTGCCGCGGTCACGGCGATTTGGAGCGCCGCGTTGACGACCGTTGCAAGATATGTCCACTTCGCACCGTGCACGGTGCGAGCAGAGAGATTCTCTGTCACGGACCCGGCTGCTCGAGCGCAGCCATCGAGAGGGCCTTCACCACGACGGTCAACACGTCGTGCAGGTCAAGCCTCCCATCATGTACTGGTGCAGTCTGCAAGGCCTCGTCTTCGTCCGTCTTGTCCCTCGGCCGCCCGGCCGTTACAGGTCACCTGCGGGCTCGCAACCTATCACAGAGAACCAGTCCAAGAGCCACGCTGCCCCGCTGCAAGCATCCTCACCGGGGCCAGGATGCTTCCGGACGGGCGCGTGGACGAACGGTGTGCGGTGCCGCCCGAAGCTCCGCGACAGATTGGAGGCGGTAAGAGCGGCGCGCCCCCTCCGTCGTTAACGTGCGCGTGGTAAGGTAGTAAGGTGCGCCTTACCCCTACTGCGACGGAGGCCGACCATGTCGACCCGCGCGGTGAGCAAGTTGACCAGCAAGTACCAGACCACGGTCCCGGCGCCGGTGCGCGAGGCGCTCTCCCTCGAGAAGGGCGACTCGCTCGTCTTCGAGATCGCCGACGACGGCGCGGTCAGCGTGTGCAAGGCGGTCCCGCTCGACGAGGCGTACGCGAGCGCCCTCCACTCTCTGCTCTCCGAGTGGGACTCAGCCGAAGACGACGAGGCCTACCGTGGCCTTTGAGCAGTGGCAGGTCGTCGTCGTGCCCTTTCCGTTCACCGACCGGCGGGCCCGGTGGCGACGGCCGGCGC
>JBGSMX010000220.1:0-1831 GCA_041739935.1 Coriobacteriia bacterium
TGTGCGTGGTGGACGCCTCGGTCGGCGCGAAGTGGTTCCGCAACGAAGCCGGCTCCGGTGAGGCGCGCAAGCTCGTTGCGCGGCACATCCGTGGCGAGATCGTCATCGCGGTGGATTCGCTCTTCCTCTACGAGGTGCTGAGCGTGGCTTCGCGTGACGCCCATCCCGACGACGAGCCGCGTGTGTGGCACGACCTTGCTGCGCTCGATCTCGTTGTCGTGCCGCCGGGCGACGAGTTGGTACGAGCCGCTGCCGCCGTGCGCGGCGAGTACGGGTGCTCGCTCTACGACGCGTTCTCGGCGGGGCTTGCGGACTTGCTCGAGGCGCCGCTGTACTCGGCAGACGTACGAGCGTATGGCCGATACCCACGGGTGCGGCTGATGGGGTAGGGGTGGTCATCGCTGGGGGTAGCCCAGCCGGCGATGCCTGGCAAGATACCACGATGCGTGGTAATATCACCACACAGTGTGGTAGTCGGAGGAGCCATCGATGACTTCGGTCCTGGAATCGGTATTCGGCAGTCGCTCGGCGGCGCAAGTGCTCTTGTTCCTCCAGGCGTATGGAGAAGGTCACGCGTCTCGTATGGCCTCAACCTATGAGGTGTCGGTCATGGCGATGCAGCGACAGCTGCAGCGCCTAGAGACGAACGGCGTGCTGCTCAGCCGCACAGTGGGCAGAACTCGCGTGTTCGAATTCAATGTGCGCAACCCTACGGTGCGCACTCTGCGGGCCTTTTTGGAGGCTGAGCTGGAGTTACTGCCTGACGATGAAGTGAAGCGATACTACCGTCAACGCCAGCGGCCCCGCCGCGCCGGGAAGCGCTAACAGCGCATGGGCGCAATCACCGCAGATACGACGATCGAGGAACTGGCAGCGCTCGTGAGTCAGGCGCTCGAACGTGCCGGCATCACGGCGACTCTGAGTGGCGGTGCGGCGGTATCGCTATACAGCGAGAATGAGTACGAAAGCGTCGATCTCGACTTCGTCTCATCGGCACGGCTCGACGAGATCGGCACCGCCGTAGAGTCGCTTGGCTTCCATCGTGCGGGGAAGGGGCGTCAATTCGAGAATCCTTCGACTCGCTGGTACCTGGAGTTTCCGCCGGGGCCCCTGGGATTCGGCGAGACGAACGTGCGTGATGAGAGTGTCCCGGTCCTGCACACCCGGTTCGGTCCCCTGCGCGTAGTGACGCCGACACAGAGTGTGATGGACCGGCTCGCCGCGTACATGCACTGGCACGACAACCAGGCGTTCGATCAAGCAGCGATGGTTGCCCGCAGACACGACATCGAATGGGGCGCGCTGGAGAGCTGGGCAATCTCCGAATCAGGGGACGCCGATGTGATTTCCAGGCTCCGCCGGAAGATCGAACGCTAGGAGCAGCCGCTGCACACGGCCCGCGGCCTACCGCGTGGTTGGGTGGGTCGCGACCTTTTGCACGCGAAAGTGCAAGGCCGCTGCGCCCACCGAGCGAACCAGTCCACCTTGCGGCTTAGGACCCATCCGGTTTCTTCAACGACCTTGCATCTGTGATTATGCCCCTCTCACTCCCAGATGCAAGCCTTTCGGGCCGGATTCTCGCTCTTTCCGCCGAGCGGTCGTATACGCGCAACAGGCGGCTCGCGGGGCGGGCCTTATCCACATCGTCCACAGTATCCACAGGCCGTCGCGGTAGACTGAGCCAGCAGCGCGGAGGCGGCATTAGACCGCCGTGGAACCGCCCACGCACCGACCGCGCACCGCCGGAGGTAACGAAGTGACCGCAGCAGGTGGCTCGGACAGGCAACGCGCCAGGCTCGATGCTGCCCAGGCGCGGGCGATCGCGGAATGC
>JBGSMX010000081.1:0-1803 GCA_041739935.1 Coriobacteriia bacterium
ACCGAGTGTGTGAACCCGTCGGTGCGCGCCCTGTTTGCGAACATACAGAGTCGCTCTACCTGGGCGGTCATCTCGTCCGGGAGGTCGAGCCACCCCAGTCGGTTCTCGATCTCCTCGGGGGACTGGTTCCACACAGTATGATCCCGCTCCCAGACGCGGTTGGAGATCCCGTTGTCGGTGATCTCAGCGAGCGCGGCGTCGACGTCGTCTTGCTTGTCGCTGAGACGGACCATCCGAGAAGGTTCGTCCAGCCAGAGCGGCTTTCCAGTCTCCATTGTGGCCACAGATCCTCCTACAGAACGGTGTGGGTACATCGGGTGTATACCCCCGCCACGCCCTCGGCCGGTTGCCGGGGAATGGCACGTTAGTCGTGTGGAGTGGCAGAGGCACGGGCACATACCCCAAGTATCGTTGCGTCGGCCGGCGCATAAGTAGAGAAGGCGCGTCGGCTTCGCGCACTGTCGCACCATCGAAGGGATTTCCAGAATGAGCAAGCGAGTGAACGCGCCCACCATCCTCGTTGTGTTCGGCGCAACCGGCGATCTGATGGCACGCAAGATCGTCCCATCTATCTTCCATCTCTGGCGAAACGACCTGCTTCCGGACCAATTCCGCGTCGTGGGGTTCTCGCGGCGCGACTGGTCGGACGAGGACTTTCGGAGTCACGTCAAGGCGATTCTGGCCGAGAAGTACCCGGACGCCGCTGACGTCGAGGCTTTCCTCGCCTTGTTCATCTATCAGAGAGGGACCTTCGCGGAGGCGGAGGCCTACCGCTCGCTCGCCATGGTGAGCGCGGGAATCGCCTCATCGTGGGATGCCTGCGCGAACAAGCTCTTCTATCTCGCCGTGCCGCCGGAGAACTACGAGACGATCTTGCACAATCTCGCCGAAAGCAAGTTGACGGCGCCTTGTAGCGAAGCTGAGGGCTACACACGAGTTCTTATCGAGAAGCCGTTCGGTCATGACGTCGCAAGCTCCAAGCAGCTCGACGAGTTGCTTGCGACGCTCCTGCGCGAGGAGCAGATCTACCGGATCGACCACTATCTCGCCAAAGAGATGCTCCAGGGCATCCTCGCCTTCCGGTTCCACAACGACCTTCTGGAGTCCGAGTGGGACCGCAGCGCCATCGAGCATATCGACGTCTCGCTGCTCGAAACGTTGGGGGCGGAGAATAGGGGGGCCTTCTACGACCGCGTGGGAACCCTGCGAGACGTGGGGCAGAACCACCTGTTGCAGATGCTCGCACTCGTCACCATGGAGAAGCCCGAGTCACTTGAGGCCGATGCGATACGCGGCGCGCGGGCCGGGCTTCTTGCGCAGCTGCGGCCGCTGAGGGCCGACGAGGTCGCACGCCACACGTACCGGGGTCAATACGACGGCTACCGGGCGATTCACGACGTAGCGGACGACTCGCAGACTGAGACCTACTTCAAGCTCCAGACGACGATGACCGGTCCTCGCTGGGCCGGCGTCCCCGTGACGCTCGAGAGCGGCAAGCGTATCGGCACCACCCCGCTCAAGCAGATTGTCGTGACGTTCCGCCACCGGCAGCCGTGCCTGTGCGGCAAGAGCAAGACGCACTTGCGCAACAGGGTCGTCTTCACGCTCGAGCCCAACGACGAAATCAAGATCACCTTCTGGGCCAAGCGGCCCGGGTTTGATTACGAGGTGGAACAGCGCACGTTCGACTTCTCGCTCTACGAGAAGACCGAGAAGCTCCAATACGTCGAGGAGTACGCTAAGCTGCTCTACGATGCCGTTCTCGGCGACCAGACCGCGTTCGTGTCGACCGACGAGGTTCGC
>JBGSMX010000091.1:0-17498 GCA_041739935.1 Coriobacteriia bacterium
CCGTCACACCCCGTTCTTCGACGGCTACCGTCCCCAGTTCTACTTCCGCACCACCGATGTGACCGGCGTGGCGCATCTGCCCGAGGGCACCGAGATGGTCATGCCCGGCGACAGCATCGAGATCCGCGGAGAGCTCATCAACCCGATCGCGATGGAGGAGGGCCTGCGCTTCGCTATTCGCGAGGGCGGCCGCACCGTCGGCTCGGGTCGTGTGACGAAAATCTTGAAGTAACCGAGGCTACTGTCTCGTTTCTAACGGAGGGTAGAGAGTTGGCGAACCAGAAGATCAGGATCCGGCTGAAGGGCTATGACCACGAGATCGTGGATCAGTCCACCAAGATGATCGTGGACACTGCTCAGAAGACGGGAGCGAAGGTCTCCGGCCCCATCCCGCTGCCGACGGAGCGCAATCTGTATTGCGTCATCCGTTCGCCGCACGTCAACAAGGATAGCCGGGAGCACTTCGAGATGAGGACGCACAAGCGCCTCATCGACATTCTCGAGCCTACGCCCAAGACGGTCGACTCGCTTATGCGGCTTGATCTTCCGGCGGGAGTCGACATCGAGATCAAGCTGTAGGTCGGTTGGAACCGCCGCATCGCCTCCGGGCGATCGCGGTGAAGACAAGCGGTCCGCTGGGATCGGTCGCGCACGAGGCGCGACTCGTCGACCCAAGACCGTGCGGAGAAGTGGAGCAACACGAAGATGGTATCGACGATACTGGGACGCAAGCTGGGCATGACCCAGGTATGGAGCGAGGATGACAGGCTCATCCCCGTCACCGTAATCGAGGCCGGACCTTGCGTGGTGAGTCAGGTGAAGACTCTCAAGCGCGATGGGTATCTCGCCGCGCAGATCGCGTTTGGCGAGATCAGGGCCGACAAGGTGAACAAGCCCAAGAAGGGCCATTTCGACAAGGCGGGCATCGATCCGCGCAAGCACCTTGCCGAGGTGCGTCTTGACGAAGGTGACAAGGTCAAGGTAGGCGATGAGTGGACGGTCAAGATGTTTGAGGCCGGAGCTCAAGTGCACGTTACCGGCACGAGCAAGGGTAAGGGTTTCGCCGGTGTCATGAAGCGGCACAACTTCAGCGGCGGTCCTGGCGGGCATGGTTCGCATTTCCACCGTGCCCCGGGTTCGATTGGCCAGGCGTCGACGCCCTCGCGGGTCTTCCGTGGTCACAAAATGGCTGGTCACATGGGCGACAAGACGGTCACGGTCCGCAATCTCGAGATCGTGAAAATCGACACGGAGCAGAACCTTCTGCTCATCAAGGGTGCCGTCCCCGGCGGCAAGAACGCACTGCTGACGATCCGCTCGGCGTGATCGGACACATTCCGAGACCGTCTCTTCGGAGGAGATAGAAACGATGGCAACGATCGATATCAAGGACACTGCGGGCAAGAAGGTGGGCACCGCCGAGATCGCTGATGGGATCTTCGGCATAACGCCGAACCCCTTCGCCATGCATCAGGTGGTCCGCAGCCAGATGGCGGCTCGCCGCTCTGGAACCCACCAGACGAAGACCCGCGGAAACGTTCGCGGCGGCGGCAAGAAGCCGTGGCGTCAAAAAGGCACCGGGCGTGCCCGTCAGGGTACCACCCGTGCGCCACAGTGGGCGGGAGGCGGCGTCGTATTCGGCCCGCACCCTCGCAGCTACGCCTTCAAGGTGCCGAACAAGGTCGTCAAGCTCTCGATGCGAAGCGCCCTGTCGGCGAAGAACTCCGAGGGCGTACTACATGTCATAGATGAGCTCAGCTTCGACGCTCCTTCGACGAAGCAGGCCGCCGGAGTGCTCGAGAACATGGGTCTCGACGGCCAACGCGTAACGGTGGTTGTGGGCAACGATGACGTGAACGCGTTGCTCTCGTTCCGCAACATCCCTAAGGTGTGCGTGATTACGGCATCTGAGGCCAACACGTACGATCTTGTGAACAACGCTGCAGTGCTGTGCACCAAGCCGGCTCTGACGTGGCTTGAGGAGGTGCTGGCGTAATGATGGACGCTCGCGATATCATCATCCGTCCGATCGTCTCGGAGAAATCCTTCGAGATGATCGAGGATAACCGCTATACGTTCGAGGTTGCGAAGTCAGCGACCAAGCCGCAGATCGCTCGTGCGATCGAGGAGATTTTCAGTGTTCGCGTCTCCAAGGTGAACACGATGAATGTCAATGGCAAGCCCCGTCGTCTCCGCAATGCAACGGGGAAGACGAGGAACTGGAAGAAGGCGGTCGTGACCCTGCGTGCGGGTGACTCGATCGACCTGTACGGAACCGCGTAGGAGCTACCCCTAGACACGGGAATCCCCGGTGCCTTTTCGGCGGTTATGGAGCCGCCCGGCACCGTGGTTGTCCGGAGTTCGAGTCACTCGGCGGATGCGTCCGCCAGTCCCAGGTGACTCGGGCCATCGGACGGAAGGAGATGAAATGGGACTCAAGAAGTACAAGCCGACCTCACCGGGTCGCCGTTTCCAGACGGTCTCGGATTTCTCCGAGATCACGAAGACGGAACCCGAGAAGTCACTGCTCGAGCCGCTGCACAAGACCGGCGGACGCAACAACAATGGCCGCATCACCACCCGCCATCAGGGTGGTGGCCACAAGCGTCGCTATCGCAAGATCGATTTCAAGCGGACCAAGGACGGGATTCCCGCCAAGGTCGCCTCGATCGAGTACGACCCGAACCGCTCGGCTCGCATCGCGCTGCTGCATTAGGCGGACGGCGAGAAGCGCTACATCCTTGCGCCGAAGAACCTCAAGGTCGGCGATCAGGTCATGAGTGGTCCCGAGGCCGACATCAAGCCGGGCAACAGCCTTGCCCTGCAGAACATACCGACCGGTACAGTCGTGCATGCAGTGGAACTTCAGCCGGGTCGCGGTGCGGCTCTGGCACGCTCCGCTGGTACCTCGATTCAGCTCATGGGTAAGGAAGGCGCCTACGCGGTGCTGCGCATGCCATCGAGCGAAATGCGTCGCGTTCCGGTCACGTGCCGCGCGACCATCGGCGAGGTTGGCAACTCTGATCACGGCAACATCTCGCTCGGCAAGGCCGGGCGTGCTCGTTGGAAGGGCATCCGTCCGACCGTTCGCGGTACCGCGATGAACCCGGTCGACCATCCGCACGGTGGTGGCGTGGGCTAGAACAAGACCGCCGGACGGCATCCGGTCACTCCGTGGGGTGTTCCCACGAAGGGCCACCGGACCCGCAAGAAGGGCAAGATGTCCGATCGCCTGATCATCCGTCGTCGCAAGAAGTAGCGGCAGGCAAGGGAGCTGAGAGCTAGATGAGCAGAAGCCTGAAGAAGGGGCCTTTCGTGCAGCCGCGTCTTCTGGAGCGTATCCAGAAGATGAACGAGGCGGGCGAGAAGCGAGTAATCAAGACGTGGTCGCGCTCTTCGACGATCTTCCCGGAGATGGTCGGACACACGATCGCCGTCCACGACGGTCGCAAGCACGTGCCGGTGTACGTCACGGAATCGATGGTCGGCCACAAGCTCGGTGAGTTTGCGCCCACCCGCACGTTCCGCGGCCACGCGTCCGACAAGAAGAGCAAGAGGTAGAGCAGCATGGAAGCCAGAGCAATCGCACGCTACGTTCGGGTGAGCCCTCGCAAGGCGCGCCTCGTGGTGGACCTGATTCGCGGTAAGTCCGTACAGGACGCATCCGCGATCCTGAAGTTCTCCCCTCAGCATGCGGCGGAGATCGTCGAGAAGGTGCTCATGAGCGCCGTTGCCAACGCAGAGAAGAACAACAAGATCCCTGCGAGCACGTTGTACGTGTCGTCTACATACGTGGACGAGGGCCCGACGCTCAAGCGGATTCGCCCGCGCGCGCAGGGCCGCGCGTTTCGCATCAACAAGCGAACCAGTCACATCACGGTCATCGTCAAGCAGCGAGAGGAGGCGTAGCCGGATGGGTCAGAAGATATACCCGGTCGGGCTCCGGCTCGGCATTACTGAGAACTGGCGTTCGCGCTGGTACGAGGGTAAGAACTACAGCGCGACGCTCGCCAGCGACCTCGCGATTCGGAAGCTCCTTAACGAGCGCCTTCGCCGCGCCGCTGTCTCGCGTATCGAGATCGAGCGCAAGGGTGACAAGACGATCATCGAGGTCTGGACCGCGCGTCCCGGCATCGTTATCGGCAAGAAGGGCTCCGAGGTCGACGCGCTGCGCAAGCAGCTCGAGCAGATGACCGGTGGCGCCGTGAACATCAACATCATCGAGATCAAGCGCCCCGAACTCGACGCCCCGCTTGTTGCGCAGGGTGTTGCCGAGCAGCTTGTCGGTCGCGTTGCTTTCCGGCGCGCCATGCGCAAGGCTGTCTCCTCGGCGATGAAGGGTGGCGCACTCGGTATCCGAATTCAGTGCTCCGGTCGACTGGGTGGCGCCGAAATGGGACGCCGCGAGTGGTATCGCGAGGGCCGGGTACCGCTTCACACGCTCCGCGCGAAGATCGACTACGGCACCGCCGAAGCTCACACCACCATGGGTGTAGTGGGCGTCAAGGTCTGGATCTACCGCGGTGAGGTTCTGCCGGGTCAGCCGCTTCCGGGACCGATGGACGATCGTCCGTCTCGGCCGCGTCGCAAAGAGGGTGGAGGGAGAAGGTAATCATGCTTCTGCCCAAGAGAGTCAAGCACCGTAAGGTCCAGCGCGGCTCCCGCAAGGGTGTTGCCAAGGGCGGCACGGAAGTCACGTTTGGAGACTACGGGATCAAGGCCCTTGAGGCCGGCTGGATCACCAACCGGCAGATCGAGGCCGCTCGTGTCGCTATGACCCGTTACATGAAGCGTGGCGGCAAGGTGTGGATCACGATCTTCCCCGACAAGCCGATCACCCACAAGCCAGCGGAGACCCGCATGGGCTCCGGCAAGGGTAACCCCGAGGCATGGGTGGCTGTCGTCAAGCCCGGCCGCATCATGTTCGAGGTGGCCGGCGTGTCGGAAGAAGTGGCCAAGGAATCCATCCGTCTGGCACAGCACAAGTTGCCGATTAGAACCAAGTTCGTTTCGAGAGCCGATGGCGGCGGTGAGGCAT
The DNA here is from genome assembly GCA_041739935.1 of Coriobacteriia bacterium. Classification (GTDB taxonomy): domain Bacteria; phylum Actinomycetota; class Coriobacteriia; order Anaerosomatales; family JAGXFU01; genus JBGSMX01. Next base: position 5,039 of record JBGSMX010000091.1, read on the forward strand.
AGATGAAGCCGACTGAGATTCAGAATCTTGAAGACTCCGAAATCATGGAGAAGATCAAGGATTCGCGCGCGGAGCTGTTCAACCTGCGCTTCCGTCTTGCGACGGGGCAGTTGGACAATCCGGCGCAGATCCAAGCAGTGAAGAAGAATATTGCTCGATTGCACACCGAGCTGCGCGCCCGCGAACTTCGCGCCGAGCGCGAGGCGCAGGCGTCGTAAGGAACGGTGAGGAGAGTCATGACCGAAGATCGAAATAGTCGTAAGGTCCGCCAGGGTGTCGTGGTTTCGGCATCCGGTGAGAAGACCTGTGTCGTCAAGGTCTCCGACCGCAAGCGTCACCCGCTCTACGGCAAGATGATGAGTCACAGCACCAAGTTCCACGCGCACGACGAGAACAACCAGTGTGGCGTGGGCGATATCGTGACCATCATGGAGACCCGGCCGCTGTCCAAGCTGAAGCGCTGGCGGTTGCTCGATATCGTAGAGAAGGCCAAGTAGTCCGGCGGCATTGCATGTGCGTCGAGCATTCGGCGCACCTCTGGGTGTCGCGCAGTAGGTTTCGGAGGAAGAGATGATCCAGGCAGAATCCCGGCTGAAGGTAGCCGACAACTCCGGTGCTCGCCGGGTGTTGTGCATCAAGGTGCTTGGCGGTTCCAAGCGTCGGTATGCACACGTGGGCGATGTGATCGTCTGCACCGTCAAAGAGGCGATTCCCAACGGTCAGGTGAAGAAGGGCGACGTTGTTCGTGCGGTGGTTGTTCGCACGAAGAAGGAAACTCGACGCCCTGACGGCAGCTACATCAAGTTCGACGAGAATGCCGCTGTCATTATTGACAACACCGGTAATCCGCGTGGGACGCGAATCTTCGGCCCGGTTGCCCGAGAGCTGCGCGACCGCAAGTTCATGAAGATCGTCTCGCTCGCACCTGAGGTGCTCTAGGAGGGACGCAGTAGAATGGCAAGTTCGATGATTATCCGCAAGGGCGACAAGGTGAAAGTGATCGCAGGCAAGGACAAGGGAAAGGAATCCCGTGTCCTGCGTGCGTATCCCGAGAAGCAGCGCCTTGTGGTCGAAGGTGTGAACATGATCAAGAAGCACCAGCGTCCGACCAACAAGATGCCGCAGGGCGGCATCCTCGAGGTCGAGGGCACGATTCACGTCAGTAACGTGATGCTTCTGTGCCCGAGCTGTTCGGAGCCGACCCGCGTCGGTCGTCGGCGTGATGACGGCACGCGAATTCGCGTGTGCAGGAAGTGCGGCAACGATATCGATAAGTAGCCGTCGCACGTGGGCGGCAAAGTCGCGTCGGGTCGGAAATCCGACGTGCGCGAGTGAAACTCGGAGGTAGGTAAGTGGTTCCTCGGCTTAAAGAGAAGTATCACGCGGAGGTCGTGCCGGCGCTCACTGAGCGCTTCAGCTACGGCAACATACACCAGGTTCCGCGCCTGGAAAAGATCGTGGTGAACATGGGTGTTGGCGAGGCCGTGCAAGACGCCAAGCAGCTCGATGCCGCGATGTCGGACCTGTCCATCGTGACCGGGCAGAAGCCGATGGTGGCGCGCGCGAAGAAGTCCATCGCAAGCTTCAAGCTGCGACAGGGCATGCCGATCGGCGCGAAGGTAACGCTTCGTGGCGACCGCATGTGGGACTTCTTCGACCGGCTCATCACCATGGCCATCCCGCGTATTCGTGACTTCCGGGGTCTCAACCCGAAGTCGTTCGACGGGCGCGGGAACTACTCCATGGGAGTTACCGAGCAGCTGATCTTCCCGGAGATCGACTACGACAAGGTCGACAAGATTCGTGGCATGGACATCACGTTCGTAACGTCGGCAACTACCGATGAGGAGGCGAAGGCCCTCATGGAGGCGTTCGCCTTCCCGTTCAAGCGATAGACCGCAGACGCTCCTCAAGCGTCCCGGTAAGGAGGTAATGGTGGCCAAGAAATCGATGATCGCCAAGGCAAAGCGCAAGCCCAAGTTCTCAACGCGCACGATCAACCGCTGTAACCGGTGTGGTCGCCCACGGGCGTTCTACCGCCAGTTCGGCCTGTGTCGTGTGTGCGTGCGAGAGCTTGCAAGCCGAGGCGAACTTCCCGGCGTCCGCAAAGCGAGCTGGTAGGAACTCACGCCGGTGAAGCCCTGTCCGGTAGGCGTTTCGACTACGGGTCGGAACGAACCGCTGGTAGTGGGGTCATCTTCGGATCATAGGAGGAATAACGCATGAGCATGACAGACCCTATCGCCGATATGCTGACCCGCGTGCGCAACGCAAACGCGGCGTTCAAGAACTCGGCAGAGATGCCTTCGTCGAAGAAGCTGGTGGAGATCGCCCGCATTCTGAAGCAGGAAGGCTATATCGAGGACTACAAGGTCACCGAGGGCGCTCCTCAAGACCAGCTCGAGGTGGTTCTCAAGTACGGCCCCAAGAAGCAGCGCACGATCACCGGCATCCGGCGGATTTCCAAGCCGGGGCTGCGTGTGTACGCGAAGAAGGACGAGCTGCCGCGCGTACTCGGCGGACTCGGCATCGCCGTTATCTCGACTTCGAGTGGCGTGATGACCGAGAAGGAAGCCCGCAAGTCGGGCGTCGGCGGCGAAGTCATCGCCTACATCTGGTAGACGGACAGGACTTAGGAAGGAGCGGATAGGCGTGTCTCGAATCGGCAAACAGCCCATCCCGGTCCCGTCCGGGGTCGAGGTGAAGATCGAAGGCAGCTCGGTCACCGTCAAGGGACCGAAAGGCGAGCTCTCCGATACGTTCAACGAGGACATGAGCATCGAGTTGGCTGGCGACGAGGTCATCGTCACCCGGCCGAGCGACGCCCGCGGGCATCGCGCGTTGCACGGTCTGACCCGTTCGCTGATCGCGAACATGGTCACCGGTGTTTCCGAGGGCTTTGAGAAGAAGCTTGAGATAGTGGGCGTGGGTTACCGCGCTCAGATGAAGGACTCGGATCTGGAAATGCAGCTCGGATTCAGCCACCCGGTGCTCATCAAGGCCGAGCCGGGCATCACGTTCGAGGCGCCCACCCTGACCAGGATAACGGTCAAGGGCATCGACAAGCAGCGCGTCGGACAGGTAGCGGCCGAGATTCGCGGATGGCGTCCGCCGGAGCCTTACAAGGGCAAGGGCGTTCGTTACGAAGGCGAGTATGTGCGCCGGAAGCTTGGGAAGACGGCTAAGTAGCGTGATCGTTCGCGCCAGGCGGCGCGGCGAACGTGATACGAGGAGTGTAGTGATCGAATGAACAGACTGAAGGCCAAGAACGCAGGGCTCGCCAGGCGTAGGACGAGAGTCCGCGGCAAGGTGAGCGGGACGACCTCGCGCCCGCGCTTGTGCGTCACCCGAACGAACCTGCACATCTACGCGCAGATCATCGACGACGTGACCGGTGAGACCATCGTCGCGGCGTCGAGCGTCGACAAGGAACTGCGCGGATCGTTGAAGTCCGGCACGAATGCCGAATCGGCCAAGGTCGTTGGCGAGGCCATCGGCCGCAGGGCGATCGAGAAGGGCGTGACCGATGTGGTGTTCGACCGCAGCGGACGCCTGTATCACGGTCGTGTGAAGTCGCTCGCCGACGGTGCTCGCAGCGCCGGACTGAAGTTCTAGGGAGGACGTAGATGGCGCGCAGAGAAGCCCCGGTATCGGAGCTGCAGGAAAAGGTCGTATACATCAACCGGGTCGCCAAGGTCGTCAAGGGTGGCCGCCGGTTCGCGCTCACGGCGCTCGTGGTCGTAGGCGACGGTAAGGGTCAGGTCGGAGTCGGCATGGGGAAATCCCAGGAAGTGCCGATCGCGATCCGTAAGGGCATCGAGGACGCCAAGAAGAACATGTTCTCGGTTCCCATTGCGAATGGCACGATCCCGCACGAGATACTCGGCCGTTTCGGAGCAGGCAAGGTGCTGCTCAAACCGGCCGCTCCGGGTACCGGTATCATCGCCGGCGGACCCGTGCGTGCGTTGCTCGAGCTGGCCGGAATCACCGATGTGCTTTCCAAGTCACTTGGTACGGACAACGCGCTCAACATGCTCAAGGCCGCTGCGCAGGGACTCGAGTCGCTCTCCAGCCCCAGCGATATAGCCCGCAAGCGCGGCAAGACCGTAGGGCAAGTCTACGGTTGGGAGGAGTAGCCCAGATGGCTAGCACACTGAAAATCACTCAGGTCAAGAGCGTGATCGGCACGCCTGCGGACCAGAGGCGTACTGTTCGTGCACTCGGCCTGAAGCGCATTAACGACACCGTGGAGCAGGAAGACAATCCGGTCATCCGCGGTATGGTTTTCAAGGTCAAGCACCTCGTGGTGGTCGAGAAGCTCTAGGCCCGCGCGACCTTCGGGGTCGTGGCGGGTTGTACAGTCAACCGGCGGCGAGCGGCCGGTAGCGATGAGGCGATCAGCTCATCGGCAGCGATAGTGAAGGAGAGACAGATGCAGATCCATGATCTGATGCCCGCACCGGGCTCGGGTAAGAAGCGCAAGCGAGTCGGTAGAGGCAATGGTAGTGGCCACGGCAGTACGGCCGGTCGGGGTGACAAAGGGCAGCTGTCTCGTGCGGGCGGAGGCAAGGGTCCGGGCTTCGAGGGCGGGCAGAACCCGCTAGCGATGCGTCTTCCCAAGCTGCCGGGATTCAAGAACAAGTTCCGTGTCGAATATGCGATCGTGAACGTGTCTCGTCTCGAGGAGAAGTTCTCTGCGAACGACACCGTCGACATCGACGCACTGTTCGACAATGGACTCGTGAAGTCGAAGACGGCTCCGGTCAAAGTGCTCGGTGATGGTGAACTCACAAAGAAGCTGACAGTCAAAGTGGACAAGGTCTCAGGCCCTGCCCGCACCAAGATCGAGTCTGCCGGAGGGACGGTCGAGACGCTGTGATCACTGCTATTGCGAATGCATTCCGCGTACCGGAGCTTCGCAGGAGGATCCTGTTCACGCTGGCGATCATCGCCATCTACCGGGTGGGAGCGCACATCCCGGTTCCGGGCGTAGACGTCACCAAGGTCCAGGCGCTGATCGAGGGTCAGGCTGCGTTGGGTCTGCTCAACCTCTTTTCGGGTGGGGCGCTCGAGCAGTTCGCCGTGTTCGCACTGGGCATCATGCCCTACATCACGGCGTCAATCATCATGCAGCTCCTCCAAGGCGTGGTTCCGATACTGGAGCGTTGGAGCAAGGAGGGTGAGTCGGGACAGCGCAAGACGATCCAGGTCACGCGCTACCTCACCCTGGGTATCGCACTGCTCAACTCGCTCGGGCTCCTTACGGTGTTTCGTGACAGCATGGCGCAGGCAGGCGGTCAGATAGACGTTGTCGGCGGCGTGATCATCGTCATGACGCTGATCGCAGGTACCGCCATGATCATGTGGATGGGCGAGCTCATCACGCAACGCGGCATCGGTAACGGCATGTCGCTTATCATCTTCGTGAGCATCGTATCGAGGTTCCCGAGCGCCATGTGGTCTGCCCTGCAGTTGGGCAACACCATCATGGTCTTCGTCACACTCTTCATTCTTGTGCTCGTTGTCGCGGCGATCGTGTTCATGGAGCGCGGGCAGCGCCGGATCCCGGTGCAGTACGCCAAGCGCGTTGTTGGTCGGAAGGTCTATGGCGGAGCGGGTACGTATATACCGCTCAAGGTGAACGGTGCCGGCGTAATTCCGATCATCTTCGCCTCGGCGCTCCTGTTCTTCCCCGCGCAGCTGGCGAGCTTCTTCCCGGGAGTCCCGTGGCTTGCGTCTGTCGGTAACGCGTTGTCGAGCGGCTGGCTGTACTACGTTCTGTACGCATCGCTCGTCATCTTCTTCGCCTACTTCTATACGGCGCTGGTGTTCAACCCGATCGACCTTGCGGATAACCTTCGCAAGAACGGCGGGTTCGTTCCCGGAGTCCGTCCGGGCAAAGCCACTGTTGTGCACATCGAGACCATCATGAATCGGATCACGTTGCCGGGCGCGATCTTCCTCGCGCTCATAGCCATCGGTCCCACGATGCTCTTCCGTGCCACCGGCGTGACTGTCCTGGAGACATTCGGAGGGACCTCGATTCTGATCATGGTGTCCGTTGCGCTGGAGACGATGACGCAGCTCGAAAGCCAGCTCGTCATGCGTCACTATGACGGCTTCTTCAAGTAGAGTGAGTCCTGATCTCAGGGAGGGAACCGCATGAATATCGTCTTGCTGGGCGCTCCGGGTGCGGGCAAGGGCACGCAGGCAGAGAAGATGATAGAGACCTACGGTCTCGCGCACGTGTCAACTGGTGACATCTTGCGCGCTGCCGTCAAGGCAGGGACCCCCCTCGGACTCGAGGCCAAGCGCTACATGGACGCGGGCGAGCTCGTACCGGACGCCGTTGTCATCGGCCTGGTCAAGGACCGCATCGCGGAGCCGGATGCCGAGAAGGGCTTCATTCTCGATGGTTTCCCGCGCACGGCCGGTCAGGCCGAGGCGCTCGACACGGCCCTGGACGACATGGGACGCTCGCTGAACGCCGTTGTGAGCATCGACGTGGATCGGGATGTGATCGTCAAGCGACTGACCTCACGCTACACGTGCAGGGACTGTGGCAAGATATACAACATTCTCGCGAGTCCGCCGGCCGTTGAGGGCGTGTGCGATGTGTGCGGCGGTGAGATCTACCAGCGTGACGATGACAATGAAGCGACCGTTCGAAATCGCCTCGCGACCTTCGATGCATCGACCGCTCCGCTCGTAAGCTACTATCGCGACCGGGGTCTGCTGCGCGAGGTTGACGGCGATCGGCCCGTCGACGAGGTCTTCTCAGACGTGCGCAGCATCCTGGAGGCCTAGTCCGAGGCCATGATCATCCGCAAGTCCTCGGCAGAAATAGACGTGATGAGGGAGGCCGGGCGGATCACCGCCCGGGCTCTGCGTTGTGTGGGGGAGGCGATCAGGCCCGGCGTCACAACGGCCGAGCTCGATGCGATCGCCGAGGACACCATCAGAGATGCCGGCGCGGTGCCGGCCTTCAAGGGTTACCATGGCTTCCCCGCGACCATATGCGCGTCTCTGAACGACGAGGTGGTCCATGGGATCCCTACCTCGGGGCGCAGGCTTGGCGAGGGCGACGTGCTCTCGGTCGATGTGGGAGCAATCGTGGACGGCTACTACGGAGACAGCGCGTTCACATTCCCCGTTGGTGAGGTTTCGCCGGAGACTGCGCGCCTTCTTGCCGTGACGCGAGCGAGCCTCGATGCTGGTCTTGCATGCGCAGTAGAAGGCGCGCGCTTGTACGACATATCTCATGCGGTTCAGAGCGTGGCCGAGGAGGCCGGCTTCTCGGTGGTTCGAGAGTACGTCGGACACGGAATCGGGCGGACCATGCACGAAGAGCCTCAGATTCCCAACTACGGTCAGGCCGGCAGGGGACCTGTGATCAAGCAGGGGATGGTCTTCGCGATCGAACCCATGATAAATGCGGGCGGCGCGGCCGTGCGCCAGATGGACGATGGTTGGACGGTGAAAACGGCCGATGGTTCGATCTCCGCGCACTTCGAACACACGGTCGCGGTCGGGCCGGCGGGGCCGATCGTGCTGACCGTGGAATAATGCCTGGACGGGGCGGCAGTGCATCGGTATACTGTGCATTTGCGGCTTGAGACCCTACAGAGGGAGTACGCGCTAGGTGGGTAAGAAAGAAGACTCCATAGAGATGGAAGGCACGGTTGCCGAACCGCTGCCCAACGCGATGTTTCGCGTTGAGCTCGAAAACGGCCACAAAGTGCTCGCCCATATCTCCGGAAAGATGCGTATGCACTATATCCGCATCCTGCCGGGGGACCGGGTAGTCGTGGAGCTTTCTCCGTACGATCTCTCCAGGGGCCGCATCACATATCGCTATAAGTAGGAACCTCTGCCGAGAGGCAGTGGACACGCCCGGAGGCGTGTGAATCTCAGTCCCGTCAGAAAAACCATGCCTGCGGCTGGGCGTGTAGATAGATGCGAGACACCGAAAGGGAGAACGATGAAGGTACGACCTTCGGTCAAGAAGATGTGTGACAAATGCAAGGTGATCCGCCGCCACGGTCGGGTGCTCGTGATTTGCGAGAACCCCCGTCATAAGCAGCGGCAGGGCTAGGTAGGAGGGAGATCAGGCCTCATGGCCCGAATCGCAGGCGTCGACCTCCCGCGCGAGAAGCGCGTAGAAGTCGGATTGACGTATATTTTTGGGGTGGGACTGACCACGAGTCAGACCATCCTGCGCGAAACCGGAATCAGCGCTGACACGCGCGTTCGCGACCTCACTGAAGAGGAAGTGGTCCGGCTTCGCGAGTACATCGACAAGAACCTCGATGTCGAGGGTGACCTTCGGCGCGAGGTAAGTCAGAACATCAAGCGTCTCATGGAAATCGGCTGCTACCGCGGGTTGCGTCATCGCCGCGGTCTCCCGGTTCGGGGGCAGCGCACGCACACGAACGCACGAACCCGTAAGGGTCCGCGGCGTCAGATCGGCGCGAAGAAGAAGGGCAAGTAATCTATGGCAGCCAAGAAGAGGACGGCCAAGACCCGCGTTCGCCGCGCCGAGCGCAAGAATATCGCCGTGGGTCAGGCCCACATCAAGAGCACGTTCAACAACACGATCATCAGCATCACGGACCCGCAGGGGAACGTGATCTCGTGGCAGTCAGCAGGCACGGTGGGTTTCAAGGGCTCTCGCAAGTCCACACCGTTTGCCGCGCAGATGGCCGCCGAGGCGTGCGCCAAGATGGCGCAGGAGCACGGCGTTCGCAAGGTCGCCGTCTTCGTCAAGGGTCCTGGTTCCGGTCGCGAGACAGCGGTACGTTCGCTGCAGGCCGCCGGCCTGGAGATCACGAGCATCCAGGATCGGACCCCTGTTCCGCACAACGGCTGTCGGCCGCGCAAGCGCCGCCGCGTGTAACTTCGGGAGGATCGTCAGATGGCACGTTATACCGGGGCGGACTGCAGACTGTGCCGCCGCGAAGGAGAAAAGCTGTTCCTCAAGGGGGACCGCTGCTATAGCGACAAGTGTGGCGTCGAGCGTCGTCCCTACCCGCCGGGTAAGGTGGCGAAGCGTCGGCCGCGCGAGTCGGAATACCGCACGCAGCTTCGTGAGAAGCAGAAGACCAAGCGTATGTACGGACTGCTCGAGAAGCAGTTCCGCGGTTACTACGAGAAGGCGAACAGGCAGACCGGGATCACCGGCGAGAACCTGCTTCGTCTGCTCGAAAGCCGCCTGGACAATGTCGTGTATCGTCTCGGCTTCGCAAAGTCGCGTGACGAGGCACGTCAGGTCGTGCGTCACAATCACATCCAGGTCAACGGTCGCAAGGTCAACATACCGTCGTTCCGGGTTCGCCCCGGCGACACCGTGTCCGTTGCCCCCAAGGCCATGGACCTGCTCGTGATAAAGACCGCGCTCATCTCTTCTGAGAAGATCGAGGTTCCGGGGTGGCTTGAGGTTGACATCGAGAAGCTGTCCGGCAAAGTGCTGTCCCTGCCCGAGCGCGATCAGATCGACGCTGCCGTCCGCGAGCAGCTCATTGTCGAGCTCTACTCGAAGTAGGCGACGTGCAAACGCCAAGGAGGCTTAGTAGATGACGGAGTTCATAAGGCCGCAGGTCACCGTCGATCAGGTCGACGACCGCGTAGCGCGGTACATCGTCGAGCCGCTCGAAAGGGGTTTCGGCTACACGCTGGGCAACTGCATGCGCCGCGTGCTGCTGTCCTCGCTTCAGGGAGCTGCCGCGACGTCGATTCGTGTCGAGGGCGTGCAGCATGAGTTCACGGCGATCGACGGAGTCCGCGAGGATGTCACCGATATCGTTCTCAACGTCAAGCACCTGGTTTTCCGCCAGGTTGCCGAAGGCGCCGAGGATGCGGTCGCGACGCTGGCAGCCAGTGGGCCGGGAGAGGCCACCGGAGCCGACCTCAAGGTGCCGGCCGAATTCGAGCTGGTCAATCCGGAGCTGGTTATCGCTACGCTCAACAAGGGCGCCAAGCTCGAGTTGGGCGTGCGTATCGGAGTCGGCCGCGGGTATGTCTCGGCCGATCGCAACAAGCGGGCAGAAGACCCGATCGGTGTTATCACCGTTGACTCTTTGTTCAGCCCGGTTGTCCGGTGCACGTACGTTGTGGACAACACGCGTGTAGGACAGCGCACCGACTACGACAAGCTCACGCTCGAGGTTGAGACGAGCGGCGCCATCGATCCCGCTGACGCGGTCGCTCGTGCGGGCCGCATCATCAACGAGCACATGATGGTCTTCGCCGAGCAGGCCGTTACGGCCATGCCCGAGGACGGCATCTTCGCTGCCGTGGTCGATGAGAGCGAGTCCGTGCTCGACACGCCGATCGAGGAGCTCGACCTTTCGGTCCGCTCCTACAACTGCCTTAAGCGGCAGGGCGTGAATTCCATCGGCCAGCTGACCGAGTGCACCGAGGCGGATCTGCTCAATATCCGCAACTTCGGCGCGAAGTCGATCGAAGAAGTGAAGGACAAGCTCCAGCAACTGGGCTTGGGCCTCAAGCAGTAGGAGAATCGTAGCGATGAGACATCTCAAGAAGGGCCGCAAGCTGGGCACCGACGCCTCGCACCGCAAGGCGATGCTCCGCAGTCTGGCCATTGCATTGCTGACAAACGAGCGCATCAAGACCACGGAGGCGAAGGCCAAAGAGGCCCGCATAGTCTCCGAGAAGCTGATCACGCTTGGCAAGCGCGGCGACATCCACGCTCGTCGGCAAGCCATGGCTCAGCTTGGCGATAAGGAACTGGTTCGCAAGCTGTTTGACGACATCGCTCCGCGTTTCGAGGGGCGCGATGGTGGTTACACCAGGATACTCAAGCTCGGACCGCGTAAAGGCGACTCTGCGCCCATGGTCATCCTGGAGCTGGTGGACTAGCACTTCCCGGCCGCAGTGGCCGAACGCGCACGGACACGAGGGCCTCGCATTGTAACGCGGGGCCCTCGTTGCTTCTTCAGGGCTGACCTGCGAACTGCAGCGGGCGAACGACACGAAGATGGGACATCGCACGTGGAAGGTACGCGCGACACGCACGGCATAGTGTTCGAGTCCGTGTGCTTCACCTACGATTCGGCCGATGGTGGGATCGAGGCGGTGGCAGGCGTGGACCTCGCTGTCGCGCCCGGCGAGATGACAGCTGTCGTGGGACGAAACGGTTCGGGCAAGTCCACGCTCGCATTGCTCGCGAACGGGCTGCTGCACCCCTCGGAAGGCGCCGTGCGCGTCGACGGTATGTACACCACCGAGCAGGAGCACACCTGGGACATCCGCAGTCGAGTAGGGATAGTCTTCCAGAACCCCGACAACCAGATCGTTGGCACAATCGTTGAAGAGGACGTCGCGTTCGGGCCGGAAAACCTGGGCGTTTCCCGACCGGAGCTTCGCTTTCGCGTCGATTCCGCCCTCGAAATCGTGGGGCTCGCTGGCATGGCCAGGCGAGAGCCGCATCTGCTGTCAGGCGGCCAGAAGCAGCGTCTCGCAATCGCGGGCGTACTAGCCCTGAACCCCGCCTACATCGTTTTTGACGAACCCACCGCCATGCTCGACCCCGCAGGTCGATCCGATGTCCTCGCGCTCATGGAGCGATTGCGTCGAGATGGTCACGGCATCATTCACATCACGCACCACCTGTCCGATGTGTCCACCGCGGACCGCGTGGTGGTCTTATCGCAAGGCCGCATCGTTCATGCTGGTTCGCCCGCCGATCTCCTCGGCCAGGCAGACCGGCTTGGTGAGTGGGGCCTCGAGCTACCGCCGATTCGTCGAATGGTGGCCGAACTCGGGCGGCTTGGCGTGAATGTGCCGGCGGACGCAGACGAGCCAACCTACATTGCGAGTTCGCTATGGCCCTGAGCCTGCGCAATATCGATTTTGCGTATGGGGCCGGGACACCTCTCGAACAGGTGGCGCTCGCGGGCGTCGACCTGGAGCTGGAGCGCGGTGAACTCCTGCTCGTGTTGGGGCCGACGGGCTCGGGCAAGTCGACGCTGCTGCGCATCGCAGCCGGCCTCATTTCGCCTGACACGGGATCGGCGACGGTCGATGGGGATTCTCTGTCGGGCCGCTCGATAGCACGGACGGCCGGGGTGGGCATCGTATTCCAGTCGCCCGAGACCCAGCTGTTCGCCGAATCCCTGCTTGAAGACGTCGCATACGGCCCTTCTAACCAGGGGCTTCCAGCGGACACTGCATACGAGCGCGCTCGAGTGGCACTCGATTCGGTGGGTCTCGACGCCTCGAGGTTCGGGGATCGGTCGCCGTTCGCTCTGTCCGGGGGAGAGGCTCGCAGGGCGGCGATCGCCGGCGTCCTCGCAATGCGGCCTCGCTACCTGCTGCTCGACGAACCCACGGCGGGGTTGGACGCCGAGGGGCGAGCGCAGGTTCGCTCGGCACTCGGGCAGCTGCGCGAACACACCGGCATCGTGATCGTCACGCACGATGCCGAGGAGTTCCTCGGCGA
>JBGSMX010000094.1:0-1750 GCA_041739935.1 Coriobacteriia bacterium
GTCCAGGGTCTTCATCGCGTTGACCGTGATATGCAATGCGTCAAACGCGTGGCCCGCGAAGGTATCGGGAGCCTTGCCGAACTCTGCGGTATACCGGTCGATGAAGTCCGTCGCGACCGTAAACGCCTCGGTGTCCTCACCATAGGTCTCCGGGATGAGGATCTTGCCCGCTGCGAAGCGGAAGCCCTCGGCTGCGTCAGCGGCACCCTCTGCGAACTCGGTGCGCGCATTGCCATGGCTGCCGAACAGCGGGATCGTCATGCCAAGGTCCTTCATGTTCGTAGCGATGATCGAAGCCTCTTTGCCAGCGGTCCACATGACAACCGCTTCGGCGCCCGCAGCCTGAATCTTAGTGAGCTGCGCGGACATATCGGTGTCGCCCGGGTTGAACGACTCGTTCGCTACGATCTCGAGTCCCGCATCGGGCGCGAGATCAGCGATGACAGCAGCACCGTCCGCGCCGAATCCCCCGCTGTCAGCAATGACACCTATCTTCGTGATGCCCTCGCCCTTGATGAAGTCGAACGTGAACGGCACGACAAGGCTGTTCGACCACGGCGTCTGGAAGACAAGCGGGTCGAACTCCGCCGTGATGACCGTGCCGCCGGCCGGCGAGATCTGCGGAATACCCGCACGGTTGATCTCCTGGCGCATCCCCATCGTAGCTCCGGTGCCCGTCGCACCGATGATCGCCAGGACCCCATCCCTGTCGATCAGACTGGTGGTGACCGTCACGGCCTGCTCGGCATCCGTCGCGTCATCCTCGATGAAGAGCTCGATAGGATGACCATTCACACCGCCGGCCTCGTTGATCGCCGCCATTTCCATTTCTAGCGTGTTCTTCTCCGGCTCACCCAAACCCGCGTACGTGCCGCTCAGCGACAGTACCGCCCCGATGCGGTAGGGTTCGAGCTCCTCATCTGCACCATCGCTGTCGCTTGTCCCGCCACTGTCGGACGTACAGCCCGCCAACGGCACGACAGCCAGTGCGATGATGAGGGTCAGTGCGAGCAGTACTCTTGACGCTGCTCTCATGACTCCCTACCTCCCTTACTCCTGTTCCCTGCCCTGCTATGGATACCGGCTTACTCTATGCCGGCTATCTCCTCGTGCGAGACCAGCTGCACGGGCTGGTCTGCAAGAAGCTTCAACGCCCGGTCCACGTCGCCAACGTTGATGACGATGTAGGTCGAAACGAGCGAGTAGACGTACTCGATGTTAACGCCTGCCCCTGACACGATCTTGAGTACCTTCGCCAGAGCGCCCGGCGTGTCCTCGAGCTTGATGCAGATGACCTCGGATTCCTTCACGGTGAAGCCAGCGGACTTCAGCGCATCGATTCCCGCGTCGGGCCTGTCCACGACCAGCCGCAATATCCCGTACTCGGCCGTGTCGGAGACAGAGAACCCGCGTATGTTCACGCCGCTCTCGCCCAGGATGTCGGTCACTTCGCTCACTCTGCCCGACTTGTTCTCGATAAACACCGACAACTGGTGCACCTTCATCGCATACACTCCCCCTCGATACACGCGCGTCGTCCCAGTTCGAAAGCGCGCAGATTGACGTCCACCGTCTTGGGCGGCACGCGCGCGCCGAGCGTCTCTTGCCACAGCTCCTCGGCAAACTCCAGCCCCGTCGACAACGCGCCGAGGAGAACCACGTTGGCCGACTTGGGGCTTCCCGCCTCGCACGCGAGCTCCTCGGCATCGAGGAAGATCGCGCCCTCGGTGGCCAACCGCGCCTCGAGGCC
>JBGSMX010000096.1:0-5417 GCA_041739935.1 Coriobacteriia bacterium
CGCGCGAGCGCGATCGGGTGCGCATCTCGGTATCCGACGACGGACGGGGCATCGACTGCGAGCGCGTCTGGGACAAGGCCTGCACACTCGGATTCGTGGATCGCGCGGCGCGGGCGTCGTATTCCGACGACCAACTGCTGCTGCTGACGTGCGAGCCGGGCTTCTCCACCGCCGAGACCGCCACCAAGGTCTCTGGTCGCGGGGTGGGCATGGATGTGGTCAAGGGCAAGATCGAGCATCTGGGCGGGACGCTCTCGATCACGTCGCATCCGGGTCAGGGCACCGAGTTCTCGCTGATCCTCCCGCTCACGCTTGCCATCATCCAGGCGCTACTCGTTGCATCGGGCGAGCAGACCTACGCGATCCCGCTGAGCTCCGTTGACGAGGTCCTGGCCGCCAACGACATGCCGGTCGACACCGTGAACGGTGCCCCGGTCGTGATCGGCCGAGACGGACAGGTCGTGCCGCTGTATTACCTGGACGTGCTGCTCGGCCCCGAGAGCGACGGTTCGCGTCTTCCGGCATCGGACGAGGGCATCGTGCTTGTCGAAAGCGGGGGTCAGCAGCGCGCGCTGGCGGTCAAACAGCTTCTCGGCAGGCGTGAGATCGTGATCAAGCCGCTGTCGCGAATGTTCAGCGGCGTGCGTGGCATAGGAGGAGCGACGGTGCTGGGTGATGGCCGGGTCGCGCTCATCATCGATCCCAGGAGCATCTTCCCGGGTAGGGAGGAAATGTCGTGAGACTCGAAGATCTCTCAGAGCTGCAGCTCGATGCGCTGCGCGAGGTAGGCAACATCGGAGCCGGTCATGCGGCGACGGCACTTTCCCAGATGATGGGAAACCCGGTCGGGCTGCGCTATCCCGAGCTCGACCTGATCCCGTTCGGCCAGGTGCCGCACGTGCTCGGCGGGCCGGAACGGCTGGTGGGTGCCGTGTACTCGCGGCTCCTGGGAGACATCGAAGGTGGGATCCTGTTCATGGCGCAGCGGGACTCTTCGCTCGCGCTGTGCGACCTGATGCACAACCGGCCGCTGGGCACGACCAAGTCCTTCGGTCACGGCGAGGAGGCGCTCATCACGCATGTCGCGTCGATCATCTCCTCGGCATACATCGCGGCGATCGCTCGCATGGCCGACCTCAACGTGCTCCCGTCCTCGCCGTCGTTCGTGCTCGATATGTCGGGGGCGATTCTTCAGGTCGCGACGTCCGAGGTGGGCATGAGGGCGGAGTCTGCGCTGCTCGTACGCACGAGCTTCTACGATGAGGACACGAGCGTGGACGCGGCGCTGCTCTTTCTTCCCGATCCCGACTCGCTCGAGGTGATCTTGGGCCGATTGGGAGTCATGTAGCCACGTGAGCGACGCTCCCGACACAGGCCCCGTGCTCTCCGCCGACAACCCGAACCTCATTGAGATCGGGGTTGGCGAACTCGCGGTCGCACAGCACCCGAAGTTTCTGATGACGCCCGCTCTGGGCTCGTGCGTGGGCGTTGCGCTCTACGACGCCGCTCTCAAGCAGGGGGGGCTTGCGCATGTCATGCTGCCCACGCCGCTCGAGACGAGATCGGTGGGCAATGAGTGGCGGTTTGCGTCGTGCGCGATTCCCGAGATGGTCCGGTTGCTCGCCGAGCGTGGGTCGCCACGCCGTCGGCTGCAGGCAAAGATCGCGGGCGGATCGGCGATGTTTCGGGGCGACACCGTGCTATCCGGGGTGGGCGAGCGGAACATCGCCGAGACGAAGAACCAGCTCAGACTACTGAACATACCTTTGCTTGCCGAAGATACAGGGGAGAGGCATGCGCGCACGGTCGAGCTTCACCTCGACACGGGTCTGTTCGTTGTGCGCTCGTACCTTTACGGCATCAAGAATCTGTGACACGGTCACACACAACGACGAGCGAAAGAGCCGGTCCCATGGAGGAGATCGAGATGGCTGCCGCTCCCGTGAGAGCGGGAGCCGGACGACAGCTCATCATAGCGATCGTCGGGGGTAGTCTTCGTGCTGCCTCGATTCTCCGACTCCTCTCCGAGGTCGACAACATCAGCGTTGCCGCCATCTGCTGCGTCAATCCCACCGCGCCGGCGGTACGACTCGCCGATGACCTGGGCATCTACTCCACCCGCGATTTCACCGAGATCTATCAGGTGAGCGGGCTCGATCTCATCATCGACATGTCCGAGGACCCCCGGGTGCACGCCGCACTTCAGTCGCAGCGTCCCGAACACGTCGAGATGATCGGCAGCAACGGCTCGGAGCTCGTGTGGGACCTGCTCGTGGCGAAGAAGCGCGGCGAGGAGCAGGAGAAGCTGTTCGTAGAGCTGCAGGTCGCCTACGACAAGATTCGCAGCCACGAGCGACGTCTGCAATCCGGCAAGGAGGCGCTCGAGCGCGCGAACGAGGAACTCGAGAGCCGTCTCGCCGAGATCTTCTTCACCCACGAGTTCTTCAAGGCGCTCACGAGCTTCAGCTCCGTCGAAGACGTCTGCTCGCTGATCGTCGACGGTGCCAACGGCATCCTCGGCGCGGAGATCAGCTGCGTCTACCTGTTCGAGCGCGAAGACTGGACGCTGCGGCTCAGCGCCTCGCAGGGTCGTTCCGAGGACGCGTTCGAGCCGGTCGTCTCGATTCGCGACACGATACTGGGGCTGGCGTTTCGGGAGGGGATCGTGCAGGAAGCGGACGTGGCGTACAGCTCTGACACCGCCGCGTGGGCCAGACATCGCGAGGACGTGCGATCGCAGGCTGCCGTTCCGCTGCGCACCGGAGACCATGTCGTGGGCGTGATGGTCGTCGCGTCCTCGGCATATCGCGAACTGACGAACGCCGAGATGGAGCGTCTGCAGGTCATAGGCAACCAGTCGTCGCTGTCGCTGCAAAACGCGCTGCTACACGGAGAACTCGAGCGGCTCTCCGTGACCGACCGGCTGACCGAGCTGTACAACCACGGGTACTTCCAACAGCGGCTCGAAGAGGAGATGGGACGCGCAGGGCGCTTTGGCCACAACCTGGCGCTCATAATGCTCGACATCGACGACTTCAAGGAGTTCAACGATACCTACGGGCATCCCCGTGGCGACTCCGTGCTGCGTACCGTGAGCCGCATCATCCGCGAGAACCTGCGTGAGATCGACGTGGCTGCTCGCTACGGCGGCGAGGAGTTCGTGATCGTACTGCCCGAGACCGACGCGGCGGGCGCCCGTGCCGTTGCTCAGCGCATCAGAGATTCCGTGGCTGAGACCCGGTTCGAAACGGGCGAGGACATCGCCGCGGTGCATAAGTCCGTGTCGCTCGGCGTCGCGGCATTCCCCGAGCACGCACAGACACAGGCGAAGCTCGTGGAAGCTGCCGACCGGGCGATGTATGCTGCTAAGCGTGAGGGAAAGAACAGAGTGGCCGTAGCCGACTGAGGCACCCGGAACGGGGGCGAAATGAGCCTCAGGAGTGCGTTGGAGCATCTTCCGCAGGATCGGCAGTCGCAGGCTGTCGTGCGGCACGTGCTCGCGATGTTTCGTCGCCATCCCGACGAGTGGATAGAGTCAAGGAACGTCGTGATGGTGTCCGGTGCCTCCGAGGAGCTCGTTCGCTCGACGCTCACGGTTCTCGCCGAGTTCTTCGTGCTAGACTTCGTGGACGGTCCGCCCCGCTATCGCTATCGTGTCGACCGCCTGCTCGAACTGGAATTCGACCGGTTCGACAGGAAGACCGAGAGCCACAGCGGCCTGTTGCAGACCAACGTCGAGAAGTTCAGGCAGCGCTACGGGACACGCTAGGTCCCGTTCGCACGGGGGTGTGAAACCCGAGTGGAACCGATCCTTCCCGGGGCGCGTGGTCCCGCGGTCGAAGACATACAGAGGCGTTTGCTGCGGCTGGGCTTTGAACTCGGCCTGACGGGCGTCGACGGCGTCTTCCTTGGCAAGACCCAAGAGGCGGTCAGGTCCTTTCAGTCGAGCGAGCAGCTTGCCGAGGACGGAATCGTCGGCGACCTGACCTGGTCCGCACTGGTTGACGCCACCTTCATTCTGGGCGACCGCATGCTGTACCTACGCCTTCCGCACCTGCACGGGCACGACGTGGGCGTGCTGCAGCGCGCTTTGAACACCCTCGGGTTCTCTTGCGGGGCGCCTGACAGCATATTCGGCAGGTTCACCGAGCGGGCGGTTCGGGAGTTTCAGCGCAACTGCGGTCAGCCCGCGGACGGGATCGTGGGACCCGAGACCGTTCGGTCGGTCCATGGCCTTCGGCACGTGTGGGAAGGCAAGGATGCCAGCGTGCCGGCAGCAGCCACGGCTGCACCGGCCCGATCTATCGAGCCGCTGCTTCGCAACGACGTGTGGGTAAGCGCCGAAGATCCCGGAGCCGCTGAGGTCGGGGAGAGGCTGGCCAATCTCGCGAGCGCCTCGCACGAACAGGCCCGCGTACACGTAGGCGGAGCGGTCGCGCAGGAGAGCGCCGGGGTGGTACTCGAGCTGGTTCCGCGCGCGGATCATGTTGGCGGCGGCATTCCCGTCGTAGTCCTTGGTGACGACAGCGAGAGCGCATTGACAGGCCGGCTCGTGACCGCGCTTGCCGCTACCGCGCACGGATGCACGGGCATCGTCATCGAGCTTGGAGAGGCGCTTGCCGACGAGAGAGACAGACAGCGTGCGGCGGTGCGTCTGCTCGATGCTCTGTGCGCCGCATTGGCCTGAAAGCTGCTTCAGAGTGGCTTCCATATCGCTGAAATGCTAGAATACAGCGGTTGCAATGTACCAGACTGTCGGGGAGGCACCCGCTCTGAGCAGCCGAATCAGGACATCCATAGCACTCGTGGTCGCGCTCGTGTTGACCATGGGTACCGTTCCCGTATTCGCCACGCCCGTCGCAAGTGAGAAGCAAGACGAGGCGCGTCGCGTCAAAGCACAGATCGACGAACTCGACGCACAAGTCGAGGTTGCCGCCGAGCGCTACAACGAAGCGAACGCGGCCCACCAGCAACTCGTGACCGAGATGCAGGCGACCGAAGAGAAGCTCGCCGCGACCAACGCCCGTATCGGCGTGTTGCAGCAGCATCTTTCGGTACGCGCTAACTCGATGTACCGCAGCGGCCCGGTCGGCTTCCTCGAGGTACTTCTGAACGCCGAGGATTTCGAGCAGTTCGCCACGAACTGGGACCTGCTTCGCGACATGAATGATCAGGAAGCGACGAACGTCGCAGAGCTCAAAGACGCGCGTGAAGCAGCCGAGGCAGCCCAGGCGCAGCTTGCAACCCAGGAAGCCGCAGCCAAAGACGTGCTCGACCAGATGGCCGACAACAAAGACGCGATCGAAGCGCAGCTGGCAGAACGCCAGAGCATGCTGCGGGGCATCGAGTCGGAGATCGCGGCGCTTGAGGCCGCGGATCGTGCCAGGGCCGCCGCCGCCGCTCGCGCTTCGGTTTCG
>JBGSMX010000125.1:0-5557 GCA_041739935.1 Coriobacteriia bacterium
GCCCTCCCGGAACCTCCCCACGACCTTGCCCACCCAGCTCTTCGACACCCCGTGGGCTCGTGCCACCTCCCGGTAGCTGCGTCCTTCAACCAGCACTGCCTCCACCACATAGCGCGCCAGGTCCATCGGAAACACCCCTTCTCGAAGTGTCCACGATGTTCCGACACAGGTGTCCACGATGTGGTGAACTCACACACTGTCAGCCCGACCAGTAAATAGAACGGGGCACCTTCGGGTGCCCTGTTTGTGTGTGTCCCGTGGATGCGACCCAGCGTCAGGCGCTCATTGCAGCTGCCGAGCGGGCCCCTTGCAGTTTAGTACGATTCGTACTAAACTCGGGTAGTACGAATCGTACTAGTGCCAGGAGGTCGCCTGAAGATGAACGTCGCCAACGCATCGGCTAAAGAACTGTTCGTGTTGGGGCGGGTGTCGATGCGGCCCACGTACGGGCACGAGATCATGCGCACTCTGGGAGAGTCGCGCGCCGACCTGTGGGCCGAGTTGTCGGACAAACACGTCTACTACATTCTCAAGAAGCTCGAGCGGGAGGGCATGGTCAGCGTCGAGGCGGCCGAGGACGATGCGCGACCCTCGCGTCGGGTGTTCTCGGCTACGGCCGACGGGCTTCGTGAGTTCGAGCGGCTCATCCGTGCAGACGGTCTGATCGAATCGATGCCGTATTCGGAGTTCGACGTCGTCTTCGGCATGCTTGCGTACACCGATCGCCTTACCCCGCCGGAAAAGACCGCCATCCTCGCACGCCGAATAGAGCACCTTCGTGCGGTCATCGCCAATGCCGAAGCCGCAAGCGAGCGGTCACTGGAGGTCGGCGCCCCAGCTCTGCCCACCCGTGTGTTCGAGAAGGTCATCCGTGTTGCCGCCGCGGAACTGGGCTGGCTCGAGGACGTACTGGACGACATCTCGCGCGATGGGTGGCCGGCGACCGGAAACCCTCGCCATTCAACCGCTTCTGAAGGAGTGACCGCATGAGTCCCACGCTCGTGGCCGCCACCGTTTCGATTCTGATCGCTGCCGTCATCTACTCGGTCGCCGTGTTCGCCGAATTCCGTTCTCGCGATCTCAAGCCCTGGCATCTTGCGCTCTTCTGGATGGGTCTCGTCTTCGACACGATCGGCACCACACTCATGAGCAGACTCGCCGGTGGGTTCCAGCTGAACATCCACGGCATATTGGGCATCCTCGCTATCGTGATCATGCTCGTGCATGCGGCATGGGCGAGTGTCGTGCTTCTGCTCGGTCGCGAACGGTTGTTGCACAACTTCCATCACTTCAGTCTCACTGCATGGGCGCTGTGGATGGTGTCACTGGTCACGGGGTTCGCGATAGCCATTCCGTCGATGATGTAGCCACCAGCTTCCGCCCAAGGTCATGGGCCGGAATTCTCGCAGAAAGTACTCCGAATCCCAAGGTAGCGAGAGCCGGGACGAATGCGCGTCAAGCGCGTGTCTCCCCACATGGGTACTCCCAGCTCGCTGTTGCTGCTATACTCCCCAGTCAACCGAAGGGGAGTAGCCGGCACGGTATCCCCGTGCAGGGCGATCGTCATCACGGACTCACATCCCGGTCTCCTGTACCTACGTGGCAAGACCTTCGGCGCCATGTCTGCGTTCAGCCCAGAAAAGGCGCTGGCGGAGTTCTCCGCTGCACGGCTGAATGACCGGTGCCGAACAGGAGGTTGAGTAGGTGGCTTGCGGATGATGATGTACCTACTCACTGGTGCGGGTTTTGTACTTCTCTTCGGCGGTGGGGAACTGCTCGTCCGCGGAGCTGTAGCCGTTTCCCGTCGCTTCGCTGTCTCGCCTCTGCTGATCGGCATGACGGTGGTTGCATGGTGCACGTCGGCGCCCGAGCTGGTGGTCAGTCTCGGCGCAGCCCTTGAGGGCAGTTCTGACATCGCCCTGGGAAACATCGTGGGAAGCAACATCCTCAACATGCTCGTTGTCATGGGCGCTGCGGCCTTGATTACACCGATCGTCCTGCGACCTGCGAGTCTCAGGCGAGATGTTGCGTGGATGCTAGGTTCTTCGGTCGCACTCAGTCTGATCGTCCAGACCGGTGTCGTCGGGCGAGCCGCCGGGGCTCTGCTGGCGATCGGTGTCGTCGTCCACGTCTGGTACTCCTATCGGGCAGAATCCAAAGCCCCAGGGCAACCTTCTGCGGATCTGCACACGCATGAGGCCGAGGAGATTGAGGGCCCTCATTCGGCATGGGTGGGCCTCGGCTATATTGCGGCCGGTCTTACCGCGCTGGTTGTTGGCTCGCGACTACTCATTGTCGGTGCCACGGACATCGCACTCGCTGTGGGAGTGTCGGAGGCAGCCGTCGGTCTCACCTTGGTGGCTGTCGGAACATCTTTGCCGGAACTTGCCACGAGCATCGTTGCGGCACTCAGGAAGCACTCTGACGTCGCCGTCGGCAATGTAGTTGGTAGCAACATCTTCAACATCCTTGGGATCCTCGGGCTCACGGCGATGGTTCATCCCATTGAAGTGGTCGAGCGAATCGCAACCGTCGACGTTTGGATCATGCTTGCGGTTGCGCTGATTGTGGCTCCATTCCTAGTGTGGCGGGGCCGTATCGGGCGCCTTGCGGGTGTGGTGTTCCTTGGCGGCTACGTGGCCTATGTGACGACGCTGTTCTTAGCAGGGGTCTAGGGTCGCGTACCACCAACGCCCCCTGCAAGGACCAGCGGCAGCCAGATCAGCCACGACCACGCGAAAGTGACCACGAAGAACCGATAGGGAAATCGCCCCGTTGCTTCCACCACGCCTCTATCTCCTGCTCCGACCGAGCTACCCTTGCTTGCCCTATCGTCAGGCAGGTACCGGCCACGTCCACGCGTACCAGCCGATCAGCCCGCAGAACACGATGCTCACGCCGATCAGGAAGTTGTCGTACGCGCCTTCGTAGGGCAGGCCGGCGAGATTGAAGATCACTGAGCCTGCTGCCGCCACCAAGGTCACCCAGCGGATCGCCGGATACGCGAGCGTCAGAGACAAGACGAGCATGACGATCGGGAGGAGCATTATCGCTGCGATCAGGACCCACGTGCCCTGACCGACCGTCTTGCCCTGTATCTCCCCGGGCACGAAATGGCCGGCGAATCCGCGCAGCACGTCCCCCAGGAGATACGTCAGCATGACGGCAATCCAGAGTCCCGACAGCGTGATTCTCACATCCACCACGGTCCGACCACCTCTTCCCGGGGATGACCCCAACTACGCAGGCTGCACGGCAATGACGACCTTGTCGCGAGGGGTCGCCCTGAGTCGCGGCCCCCTCTGGCCCCGCCTATCCTAGCCCGCTTTCCTGTCAGTTGGGGCGACCGCGGTCTCGGAGGGGCGCCGCACGACGTTGAGAACCACATGCCCCTTCTTGTGCCCCTGCTCGACATACCTGTGTGCCTCGACGATCTCATCCAACGGATAGCACTTGTCGATGACCGCCCGGATCTTCCCGTGCTCGATCAGATCCGTGAGAAACACCAGATCCTGGGGACCACCGCTACCGCCGGAACCCGAGTCCCTGTCGACGTTAAGGTAGGTGCCATTCGTCTTGAGAGCCTTCTTGCCCTGCGAGGACGAGAGCTTACCTACGGCATCGAAGATGACGTCATAGGTCTCGTCACCCTCGGTGAAGTCCTGCTTTGTGTAGTCGATAACGTGATCGGCCCCGAGGGATTCCACCAACTCCAGGTTGACCGTGCTGCAGACCCCCGTGACGTCAGCACCCAGTGACTTGGCCAGTTGCACCGCGTAGGTGCCCACACTTCCGGAGGCGCCGTAGATCAGGACCTGCTGGCCGGCCCTGATGTCCGCCTTCCGAAGCACCCTCAGGGCCGTTGCCGCGCCAGTGGCGACGCCGGCGGCAGCCTCCTGCAGCGTCATGTTGACTGGCCGCATGGCCAGCATCCCGTCCTTCGTGACCGACTTCCTCGGCTTCTCGCGGATACATGCGTACTCTGCGTACGCACCGAGTCCCCATCCCGTGAACCCGAAGACCTCGTCGCCCGGCTTGAACAGCGTCACGCCCTCGCCGACCGACTCGACCACCCCGGCCAATTCCATCCCGAGGATGGGGTTCTTCGGGCGGGTGAAGCCGAGGACAAGGCGAGCCATGAATCGCTGCCCCCGAGGAACGTCGAACTTGCGGATCCTCACGTCACCGCGGTGCGCTGTCGTCGCATGCACCTTGATCAGTACCTCGTGATCCCCGGGGATCGGCTTCTCCACGTCGCGAAGCTCAAGGACGTCGGGGGGACCGTATGCCGTGCACACGACCGCTTTCATGAGTTGATCCTTTCATCGAATCCCTTGGCTATGAGCCATATCGCCAGAGCCATCTGCTGCAGGCCCAGCGCCGCCATCAGGCTCAGGTAGACGGGGGTCACGACCTCGATCAGACGGCCCATCACCAGGAGGCTCGCAACCATGGCGAAGGCGAGTCCGGCGAAGCCCCAGCCCGAAAGCCACCTGGGGACCAGCCTGGCCCGGTACAGGAGCCAGTAGTACATGGCGTCGCCGGCGATAAGGGCCAGCATCATCGCGACGTGGTTCATTCCGTCACGGCCGCTCCGCAACAGAGCCCCTATGGTCTCGAAGTAGGATGCGACCGGAGCGCCGGCGCCCACGAATCGGATGCTCAAGTCGAGCAGCAGCAGCAGAATGAGCGCCCCGAGCATGTTGAGGATCCCGGCTGCGATCCTGAAGCCGAGGAACCCGCCGGCCGCGGTCGGACCGTATCGCCTGAGGACCGGATGCAGGGCGATGCCCACGCCGACGTACGCGCCCGCTGTGATGAGCTGGAACAGCGCTCCGGCAATCACCTGGGTCCCGTTCGCCGCGACTTCGCGCAGGTAGTTCGTACCGTCTGCGGCGCCCACGATGCTCAGCACGCCGGCTGCAGTACCCACAAGGAACAGAACGCCGGCGGTGATCGCGGCTCTTCTTGACGAGGTCATGCCTTCCCTATCCTTTCCATCACGCCTTGGCGGCGTTGACGATGACCGGCAGCCCGCCCCGCCACGCGTCCCACACCTTGGGGTCGGTGACCAGGTCGCACATGAAGTGCGCGACATTCGACATGGCGGTCTTGTCGGGCTTGGCGAGACTGGCCACAAGATCCTCGTGTAGCACGTACTCGGAGACGTCGCCCTCCACCAGCGTGTCCGGGCGTACGACCACCCACTGGACGAAGGGACTCTCCGTGCCGACATCCTCGAGCAGGAAGTCGGCGGCGTCCTGGTTGTCCTTCGCGGGCGGCACGAGTGCCCGAAGGATCCCCATGAAGACCCTCTCGGCGCCACTACGGCGGGCGTCGAGCCCGCCTGACCGGTGGACCGAGACGGTGCTCATGAGGACGACCTTGATGGGCTTGGTCGGCCGAAGCGCGACCGCCGCGGCGCACGCCCGCTCGACCATGGGCGCGACGAGTTCATGTGGAGCGCCGAAGATGCCCTTGAGGTCGGTCGTGTGCCCCAGGCAAGAGATGACGGCGTCGCAGTCACGGACCTGCTCCAGCATCTCCTCGCGGGAGA
>JBGSMX010000152.1:0-3036 GCA_041739935.1 Coriobacteriia bacterium
ACGCGACGACGCGACCGGAATCTCGCGCGTCCAACCCGCTCATGCGCCCGCTCCAGCTGCGTGTCGGTCGGCTCTCCCGGAGCTGCGGCCGCCAGAAGCGATCCGACGGCATCCAGTTCCTCGGCTTGAAAGTCATCGTCCATTGCCGACACCTCCTGCGGGTGACGCAACTCCTGTGTTGTCCTCGGCGGGCATCAGGGCTGACGCGCGGTCCGGCTGCTCGCCCCGGGCCTCACGTCTGGCCATCAGGGAATCGCGCACGCGCTTGAGCGCCCGGTAGTAGGTCATCTTGGCCGCGCTCTGCGACACGCCCATGAGCTGCGCGACCTGGGCAAACGGCCGATCCTCGACCACGCGCAGGTAGATGGCGAGTCGAGAGCGCTCGTCGAGTGGATGCACGAGCGACCACAGGTCCGAATCGCGCCAGGAGTCGGCGGACGCTGCGTGGGAAGCATCGTTCGCCGAGCGCACGTCACCGAGCGCGACAATCCGCGCCAGCAGCCCACTGGCCCGGCAGCGCACCCGGTGGTGGCTCGCACACAGGTTGCGCGCGACCGCGAAGAGCCAGGCCTCGGTCTTGTCGGCGTTCACGCGATCGCCCTTGCCCAGGAATCGCGAGAATACCTCGGATGTGAGGTCCTCGGCATCTTCGTGCGAGCCGGTCGAAAAGGCGCAGTAGCGCATGATCGCGCGACTGTGCGCCTGCCACGCCGCCTCGAAGTGAGCGTCGTCCAACTCGCCCCCGAATCACCGGGCCTTGAGGTCCCGCGCCGCTCACGATCGCGAAGCGCGTACCCCGTACATGGAGTATGACGCTGTGGGGCGCGAGAAAGTCACATCAGGATTACAGGGCCAGCTCATGGAGACGGGCGGCAACTCCATCCAGGACCGCCGTCAACCGTCCCGGCCCTTCGACGGCCCAGCCAGCAAGCTTCGGCACGATGACCCCGAACCCCTCGGTCTCGAGTCCCACCCTCTGTTCGTCTAGTGTTCTCGCCAACAGCGCCCACTTCGCGCCTTCGGACAGCGATTCCCCAGACTTCAGGGCATCGAGAACGGCGATGACAGCGGGCCATGCGCGCACCCAGTCCACATAGGTGGGTACCGGGCGTGCGATGCTCTGCAGACTCTCATCCAGGACGTACTCTGCCTTGCGACCCTCGTCTCGCCTCTGCGCAAGTCCCGCAAGTTCCAGAGCCGCAAGGTACTCAGCAACCGCAGTCTGACCGTATGCGGCCCGCGTCGCGATCAACCGCCCATGTGCACCGTCGTGTGTCCACATATAGACGAGCACCTCTGCACGGGGTCCTAAACCGACCAGTGCACGGGCGCGAAACCTGAGGGCTGCGGGAGCCGATCCTCGGGGTTGCTGTGACATTCCGCGCAGCTGCGGCGTGCCCCGCGTGAATCCCACGCGTTCGAACAGCTCGTCCGGCTCGCGCCAGTCTCCTGCAGAGTCCCCGGTTCCAAAGAGCGGTTCTGTGTCGTATGTCGCTTGGGACTCCTGGGCGACAAGAGCGGCGTACCCGATCTGCCGAAAACTGGACCGCGCGCCGTGTTCCACTGCAAGCTCGGCCACGGCCGCCAGAAGTCGACGCGTCTCGGAATCGGCGTGCTTCGCCAGACGCCGCAGCCTCGCCATATCCACCAACGAGGCGTTTGTTGCCACCCAGTCGAGCATCTCATCGAACAGGCGGGCATCGGCGCGCCCGATAGAGAGCGTTGCCAGTAGAAGAGCCTCTGGGTCAACGATCGTCTTCGCCGCCGGTGTGGCACCCGCGACACCGATGGCGGTCCACTGTCGCCATGCGAGTTCCAAAGCGGCGTCAACAAGGCGATCGGCAGGATCGTTAGCATTCATCCGCCAGCGCCTCCCCATCCGTGTCGCAACCGAAGTAGTCCAGCAGAGCGAGCAGCATGCCTCGAAACGCAGGGGAACGATCATGAGTGCATGCCCACTTCGCCCCGGCTATGAGTTCTGCACAGGTTGCCTCGAGTGCGGCGAGGTCATCAGTGTGACGCCCGACTCCGCTATCGGCCGCGGCGTACACCTTGAGCGCGATCAAGTCCTCGCGCGAGGCGAAACAGACTGCAAGCCGAGAACCGTACTGTCGTTTGACCAGCCGGGTCTCGAAGCCATGGGGCAGTCCGTGGTCCAGAAGGTCCGCCGGCCCGCTATTGAGCCACCCCGGGTCGATCGCAAGCGCTTTCGCGACCGCACTAGCCGCTGCAGGAATCGGATCTGGAAGCAAGCTGTGCTTCACGATTCTGGGTTCGCGCTCGAATCCAACTACATCTCGCACGCCCAGCACGTCGACGTCCTTCGTGGGGCGAGCAATGAAGCCGAGGACACTCATCGCGGCACCGCCGACCACCACGAGTTCGACCGAAGCGGCCCCGCGGGCCTCCAACTCGGCATCAAGGAGCGACAGTGCTCGCTCGATTGAAGCGGCATTGGCGAGAATCATGGAAGTGTCCCCACAGGTTGATTGAGCAGTATCACGACCGTATCATAAGGTCATTATGTCCGCAACATACGGTCATCCAGAGAACGCGATCACTCTCTGCGAGGTGGTGCCAAGTGGGGGCGCGATTCAGCCCGTCGGGTGATGCAGGCGAAGGGCAACGGTCACTCCCGCCCGGTTGTCGTGCAGGATATCGGCGACACCAGCGTTGAGCCGCCTGATCCTGGGGCGCGGTCTCACCTCCGGACGAGCCGGATCCGTGCTGGCCGTACAGTCCGTGGTCATGGCAGTAGTGGCTCCGGTGTCCGGCACGCTGTCGGACCGCTTCGGTTCGCGGGTACCTGCGGTCAGCGGCATGGTCGTGCTCTCCGGAGCGATGGTCTGGCTCGCCTCGCTCGGCGCGGAGGCTCCGCTCGCCCAGGTCGCTGCGGCACTCGCACTTGTGGGACTGGGCACCGGCGTGTTCATCTCCCCCAACACGAGCGCACTCATGGGCGCGGCTCCCCGCACCAGACTCGGCATCGCATCGGGCGTGCTTGCCGAGGCACGCAACGTGGGCATGGTGCTCGGC
>JBGSMX010000162.1:0-3278 GCA_041739935.1 Coriobacteriia bacterium
GACTCCCGCGAGCACGCCGAGCGCGGCAAGTCGCGAGACCTGATCGCGAGGGCTTGAGTGCACGCCCGTCTCGGCAAGGACGACATCGTCGATGCTCGTCAGCACCGTCACGGCGAGCACCACGGGCGTGTCGAGCCCGCATTCCTCGGAGCCGGCACACGCACCCTGCACGGCCGCCTGCATCATCGCGCGCCCGCCGGAGGCGTGGACGGTGAACATCCCTACACCGAGCCTGGATATTTCGCGCGCCGCGCCTTCTACCTGATGCGGGATGTCGTGCAACTTCAGGTCGAGGAAGATCTCGAAGCCCATTTCGCGCAGCCGGGTCACTATCTGCGGTCCCTCGGCGTAGTAGAGCGTCATGCCCACCTTCAGCCACCGGGCACGACCCTGCAAAGCACGCGCGATCTCGAGCGCTTCGTGCGCGCCGGTATCGAGCGCGACGATCGAGGCTTCCCTCATGTCGTCTGCCGTTCGCGTCACCATGTTCCATCCCCCGCCATCTCTCGTCCCCTCCACAGCACCTTGCGCGATCCGCCCGTCAAATCGTAGGTGACCGCAGTGCTGCGCGATGTGCCGTCGTTGTCGAACTCGGTCTCCATCTGGATGAATCCCACGCCCTCGCGATAGCTTGCCGAGGAATCCCCCCACGGCAGCGACCCCCGGTCGGTAATTCCGCCCGGCCCAAGGGTCCATATCCGGTTGCCGGATGTCTCATCTGTCAGCACTACGATCTCTTCCGAGGAACGATCCACGCCGGCAAGTGCCGCCCACATCATCGAGTGCCACTCACCGGGCGGCTCGATGTCCCACACTTCGAGCATGTCCAGTTCCTCACCATTCGGATCGAGGCCCTTGAGTTCCAGACTGCTCACCTCGCCCGTACCCTCGTCGAAGACCAGCTCAACCCACACGACCCTGTCGCTGTCAGGTGCCCACTGTGCGGGGCCGATATCTGCGTAGAAATCCCCGAGGATCGTCTCGGCCACCACGTTTCCGTCCGCAGCCCTTACGATGATCAGCCGACGCTCGGGAAATTCCCCTTCGGGCCCGCTGATCGCTTCCTCGGCTTCGCCCACCTGAGTCAGTTCCTCTAGCGCCACGTAGTCTCCCGAGGGCGAGAAACCACGAAACGCGAAAGTGCCGAAGTCCTCGGGCAGAGCCGCCTTGTGGCCCTCACCGCTTGAGGCGGAGTTGTTGAAGAGCAGCCGTGCCGGCTGGCTACCCCGCAAGACATCAATCTCCAGGTATGCGATCCAGTCCGCAGCGCCCGCGACCGGTCGCCAGCGAGCGGGCGCGTACGGGCTAGGCTCGCTGCCCCCTTCGTCGAGCTCCCACGCCTCGAGCCCGGAGGGCGGCTCATCGAACGGCCCCATCCCGGGCATCAACATCAGATCGCTGTCCAGACGCTCGCCGCGCTCCTCGGCATTCATGGGGGTCAGCCAGAGCACGGGTGCCCTCTCGACAGCGACCGTCGTATAACCCTGTGCCTCGCGCGCCTCACCCGTCTCGATGTCGACCGCAACGACCTGAGGCTCTCCTGCAACGTCACTCGTGTTGATGATCGCGAACCGCCCGTCGTAGGTCACGAACGCGCCATCAGGGTAGTAGAAGTACTCTTCACCCGGCAGACCGAGCGGCAGACCGATCTCCTCAAGAGTCTGCGTGGCAAACGTGGTTATGCCCCATATTCCGAGCCCGCATACGCCGAGAATCCCAAGCACGACCACGGCGATCAGAAGCGCGATTCCCCCTCGTCGCCGCGCTGGGGGCACTGCAACTGCTGCTGCCGACTGAGGAGCGAACGCCGGCAACGATGGCTCCGCAGCCTCACCTTGCAGATCAGTCGGCTGCTCGACTCCCGGGGCCCCGGGCTCTGTGGTATCAGGCATTGTGCTCCCCGCTACCCGACCTCGAGTGCGCCCGTGAGCTCACTCACACGCGCGATTCCTCGCGCCCGACAGAACTCGGCAAGGCCATCTACTACGCGCACCGTCGCGGTTGGATCGACGAAGTTTGCGGTGCCCACGGCTATCGCAGTTGCTCCCGCAAGCATGAATTCCACCGCGTCACGGGCGTCCATGATCCCGCCCATGCCTACGATTGGAACCGTGACCGCCTGCGCGACCTGCCAGACCATGCGCAGCGCAACCGGTTTGATCGCCGGACCCGAAAGTCCCCCTACCACGCGAGCGAGCCTGGGCCGAAACGTATCAGTGTCGATTGCCATCCCCAGGAGCGTGTTTACCAGGGACACCGCGTCAGCACCAGCGGCTTCGACCGCCAGCGCAATCTCCGCGATATCCGTAACATTAGGGCTCAACTTGATAATGAGTGTTTTGTCCGTTGCAGCACGGCAGGCCGTGGTGACCTGCGCAGCAGGAGCGCACGCGGTCCCAAACGCCATGCCGCCTGCATCCACGTTGGGACACGAGATGTTGACCTCGAATCCGTCAACCCTCGGGTGGTCATCGAGCCTCTCGATCACATCAGCGTACTCGGCCGGACTGTGGCCCGAAACGTTGACTATCACCGGCGTCGAACCCGCATGCTCGCCAAGCCACGCCAGATCTCGCTCCACGAACGCATCGACGCCGGGATTCTGCAGGCCGATCGAATTCAGCATTCCGCTCGCGGTCTCGGCGATGCGAGGGCTCGCGTTGCCCGCCCACGGTTCCAGCGATACGCCCTTGGTGACAATGGCACCGAGAGCGCCAAGGTCCACGAAGTCCGCGAACTCCTTGCCGCTCGCGAACGTCCCGCTTGCGGTCATCACCGGGTTGCGCAGCTCGAGGGCGCCGATCCTCACCTTCATATCGATGCTCATGGCTGGCCCTCCCCTAGTGAGCCGGCGGGACTTCCGAGGAGTCCCATGCGACTTCCTCGGCGTCGAAGACAGGTCCGTCCACGCATGCACGCTTGAGTCCGCTAATGGTGGTCACCACGCACGAGAGGCACGCCCCGATACCGCATGCCATGAGACGCTCGAGCGAAACCTGACACGGCACGGACGCCGCAGCCGCCTGAGCGGCAACGATTCGCTGCATGGCTTCCGGGCCGCAGCAGTACACCACATCGAACTCGTGGGCCGCCAGCAGCCGCTCACACACTGCGGTCACGAAGCCGTGCTCGCCGTCAGAGCCGTCGTCGGTCGCCACTTCCACGAGCCGCGCAGTGCTCTCGAAGAGCTCGCGGCCCACCAGGCGCGAAGCGACCGGAGCGCCCATCGCGCATGTAACGGCAACGCCGGCAGCAGCCAGCTCGTGCGCGAGCATGCC
>JBGSMX010000167.1:0-3825 GCA_041739935.1 Coriobacteriia bacterium
GCCGACATCGGCATCGCGATGGGCGCGGCCGGAAGCGACACCGCGCTCGAGACCGCCGATGTTGCGCTCATGGCCGACGATCTCTCGGCGCTGCCTCGCTTCTTCGACCTGGGGCGCAGGACGGTCGCCAACATCCGGCAGAACGTGTGGTTCTCAGTCGTCATCAAGTTCGCCGTGCTGGTGGCCGCGGTCGCAGGTTACGCGCCACTGTGGCTTGCCGTTCTGGCGGACACGGGTGTGGCCCTGCTCGTGATTCTGAACTCGCTTCGCCTGTTGCGGGCGCGACCGGTGCGAGGCATGTCAGTCCCGGGAGTATGATAGACACGTAGGTTCTATCGTGGCGCTCACCGCCACGCTGAAGGGGGAATTAGTGGACGATTTCATGCGTTTTCTCGCGTCGTGGGCGCTGGTCCACGAGACGGCGGACGAGGGCTGGAAGGCGGCCGTGGCCCGCGGTGGCGAGGCGACTTCTGGTGAGATGGGTTCGGGGCCCGAGGCCTTCGTAGACGGTCTGTCGGCCATGATCGCCGAGGAGAAGGAACGCCTCAAGGCCGAGCTTGCGGCCGGCCACTCCGAGGCTCCCGGCAGTCGCGCCGACGTCTCGGCGAAGCTCGACGACCTCACGTTCGAGGTAAGCGAGCTTCGCGGCAGGCTCGAGTCCATGCAAGCATCGCTCGATGCTCTGAACGCAGATCCTGACGAGGCGTAGGCGGTGTCCGCGCGGTCGCGCAAGATCGTCGCCGTAGGGGCGAGACGTTTTCTGGCTGGCGTCTGGCATGCCCGCTTCGGCCTGTGCGCTCCGGCGTGTCGGCGCGCGGCTTTCGCGCGACAGGTGCGACTGGCATGCGAAGAACTGGGACCTGCGTTCATCAAGCTCGGTCAGCTGGCTTCGGTCAGGCCGGATGTCTTCTCGGCAGAGATGGTCTTCGAGCTGGAGCGACTTCAAGATTCGGTGGCGCCGGTGCCGGTCGATGCCATCCGCGAAGTCATCAGGGCGGATCTGGGGCGCTATCCGGAAGACGTGTTCGAGTCCTTCGATCCGGTGCCGATAGCCTCGGCGTCGATTGCCCAGGTACACCGCGCGACGCTCTCGCAGGGATACCGGCCTGTGTGCGGTGAGGAGCTGGAAGCGGGTGCGCATGTCGCCGTGAAGGTCGTTCGACCCGGTATCGCACGACTGATTCGCGAGGATATCGCTGTGGCCCGGCAGTGGGCACGTCGCCTGGACCATATCGCGGCGCTCAGGCGACTGTCGCTCGGCGGATTCCTCGATGAGTTCGAGCGGTCGTTGCACGACGAGATGGATCTTCGCAACGAAGGTCGGCTTGCGGACCGGTTCGCCTACGATTTCGAAGACGACGAGCTCGTATTCGTGCCCAGGGTGGTGTGGCGCCATTCCACCCGGCGGGTGCTCACGATGGAGTTCGTGAAGGGGTGGCGCCTGACGGACATCAGCGAGGCCGAGCGCTCGGGGGTCGATGCGTACGGTCTGGCATTGCACGGGGCAGAGGTCTTCATGCGGCAGGTGCTGGTGCTGGGACGTTTTCACGCCGACCTGCATCCGGCGAATCTGTTCGTCACTCCGGACGGTCGCATCTGCTACCTCGACTTCGGCATCAGCGGACGCACCGAGCCCGAACAGCGTATCGCGATCGCGCAGGTTCTCGCGGCCACGGTCTACGGCGACGCGGATCGTGCCCTGCGCTATTCGCGCGAGCTCGGCCTCGTGATCCCGCCCGACCGCGAAGCTGCAGTGCGCGCCCGGGTAGACGCGCTGCTGCGCGTGACTATGGGCGGCCCAGGGCCATCCGACGTGCGCGGATTCGCGATGGGGTTCCTCTCGATGCTCGCGGACTTCAAGATCACGGTGCCGGTCGGGTACGGCCTACTTATCAAAGCGCTCGTCACGGTCGAGGGCGTGGCCCGGCGACTCTATCCGGCAATCGACATCGCCCAGGCGGCAAAGCCGTTCGCCACGCGATTGATTGCGCAGCAGATCGCGGACCCCGCGCAGCTCTCACTTCGACTGCCTGCGGCGATGCGAGCTGCTTTGCGCGAACTCGCGTCCTAGAGAGCGGTCTCCTCGGCACACAGCACTTCGTTGAGGCTCCCGGAGCGGTATCCCTCCAGGTCCTGAGCCGCGAACGCGAAGCCCGCGCCCTTGATCGCCGAGGAAACCTGCTCGCGGATCTCCCACGCTCGCTGCATCTCCTCGGGTTCGACTTCGATGCGCGCTACATCTCCGTGCGCCCGCACCCGGAACTGGCGAAGCCCGAGTTCGCGAAGCGAGGATTCGGCGCAGGCCACCTGGGCGAGCCGGTCCTCGGTGATCTCCTCGCCGTAGGGAAAGCGTGAGGCGAGGCATGCCATGGACGGTTTGTCCCAGTTGGGGAGCGAAAGCATCGCCGCCACAGCGCGGATGTCCGATTTCGACAGTCCCGCATCACGCAGCGGGCTCACCACGCCAAACTCCTCGGCGGCCTTTGAGCCGGGGCGGAAATCCAACGCATCATCAGTGTTCGTGCCATCGGCGAGATGTCGCATGCCCTTCGCGTCCGCGACTGTGCGCAGCAGACTGAACAGCTCCGCCTTGCAGTGGTAGCAGCGGTCGGGAGCGTTCGCG
The DNA here is from genome assembly GCA_041739935.1 of Coriobacteriia bacterium. Classification (GTDB taxonomy): domain Bacteria; phylum Actinomycetota; class Coriobacteriia; order Anaerosomatales; family JAGXFU01; genus JBGSMX01. Next base: position 2,624 of record JBGSMX010000167.1, read on the forward strand.
CGGAATCTTGGATCGATGAGCTCGTGCGTCTCGACTTCGATCAGCCTGAGTCCGAGCTCGCGGGCGGTTGAGCGTGCGTGATCGACTTCGCTCGCAGGGTACGTGTCGGAGATGGCCAGCACCGCGTAGCATTTCGGGCCCAGAACCACGTGCGCCGCGACGGCCAGGAGGGTGGAGTCGACGCCACCGCTATAGGCAACGAGCACGCTGTCGAGTTCTGACAGTCGAGCAAGGAGCGCATCGTACTTCGCGACAGGGCCCACTCGTGGATAGCCTCCCCCAGATAACTGAGACGGACCGCGCGGTCAAAGGTGCGGCCCGGAGCGTTCAGTATAGTCTTACTCGTACCCCGTTTAGCGGGAGTTGCACGATTTTGAGAGGAGCGGTTCGAACCAGGTGAAGAACGGCTGCGAATCAGCGCCGACGGGAGTGAGCTGCCGCTTACAGGAGGTCAGGGTCGAGCCGCGAATGGGGCAGTGGGGAACAAGTACTTAACGGAAGCCCGCGAACGCACTTTGTGATGTCGAACCGGGATTGGGAGGCGGAATGGCCGAGGAACGTACCGACCAGGGTTTCGAGCATCTGGTGACCGAGGAAAGCGTCATCGCTCCGCCGGAAGACGTCTCGGCCAGCGCACTGATTGGCAGCATGGCGGCGTATCGAGAGCTCTACGACCGCTCGATTTCAGACCCCGAGGGGTTCTGGGGTGAGATGGCTCGCGAACACCTGACGTGGATCGACGAGTTCACAGAGGTGCGTTCGGGCGGTTTCGACAAGCTGGACTACACGTGGTTTCGTGACGGGACGCTCAACGTGAGCGCCAACTGCCTAGACCGACATCTCCATACCTGGCGGCGGAACAAGGCGGCGCTGATATGGGAAGGCGACGACGGCACCTCTCGCACGTACACGTACCAGCAGCTCTACTACGAGGTCTCGCGGTTCTCGAACGTGCTTCGCAAGAAAGGCATCGCCAAAGGCGACCGGGTCGCGCTCTACATGCCTATGATTCCGGAGCTGCCCATCGCGATGCTCGCGTGCGCGCGCATCGGCGCGATCCACTCGATTGTTTTCGGGGGCTTCAGCTCCTCGGCGCTGAAGGGCCGGATCCAGGACTGTGGCGCGAAGCTGCTGATCACGGCCGATGAGGGAATCCGCGGCGGACGCAAGGTCCCGCTCAAGGCGGCGGCCGACGAGGCGCT
>JBGSMX010000193.1:0-3707 GCA_041739935.1 Coriobacteriia bacterium
CGAGCACTCCGAGGCTATGAAGGACATCCTGGGCGAGCACATCCACAAGTTCTTCGTCGATAACAAGAAGAAGGAGTGGAGCGAGTACAGCGCTGTTGTCACTCAGTGGGAGCTCGACAAGTACCTGCCGATCCTCTAGCACCACCGCCGGCTTGCACCGGCTGACGATCGCAACCACGGCGGCGCCGGGCGGAAAGAACCGTTCCGGCGCCGCACGTGTCTTGCCCGTTGCGTGAGCGCTATCCACGCCTGGACCCGAGAGCGCTATCATCATGCACATGAAGCACGTGCTCATAGCCTCAGATGATGCACACACGCGCGCGTGGGCCTCGAGCGCCCTCGAGACGCTGGATGTCACGTTGAGTCAGTGCTCCGACGGAGAGCTTGCAGCCCGGCTCGCCGCCCAGGAGACCTCGCTCGTTGTAGTCGACGCCGGGCGCGACCCCGAACCGCTCATCCAGATCGTGGAGCGGGCGGTCGCCGAGGGATCGGACGCGCGCCTGCTCATGCTGCTTGAGGCCGAGGCGCTCGGCCGTCTCAGGATGCCGGCCACGCTCACGGCCGACTTCATCGTCCGGGGCGGTTCCTCGGACGAACTCATCGCACGCGCGAGCGCTCTGCTGTGGCCCGGTGAGGAAGCATCGGCCCAGGAACTCACGCGCGTCGACAACCTCACCATCAACCTGGCGACCTACCAGGCCTACGTCGATGGCGAGCCGCTCGATTTCACGTATCTCGAGTACTCGCTCTTCTCGTTCCTGGTGACGCATCCCAACCGCGCCTACAGCCGAGAAGTCCTGCTCCGACGCGTGTGGGGTTCGGACTACTACGGCGGCTCGCGCACGGTCGACGTGCACGTGCGGCGCATCCGCTCCAAGATCGGGCCGCTTTCACGCCGGCTCGAGACCGTGCGCAACGTGGGCTATCTCTGGCATAGCTGATCCGTCGCGCCGCTCGTCCCTTCTGTCCACTCGCCCTCAGGTCTTTGCAGGTAATCGGTGCGCGTTCGTGAAATACGAACGAATGCATGAGGGAACGCCTGCGCCTGTGAGGGGGAGCCGTGGAACAGACCGTCGCGGCGATCGAGAGCTACTTCAAGTACTTCGGTGTGCCGCTCGCCGCCATCTATGCGGTGACGGTCGCTTTGTGGTGGCTGCGCAAGCGCAACGCCGGTGTCGACGCCTGGCTCAAGCGTACCTCGCCGCGATTGGGCTTCCCGCTCTCCGAGCGCGGCCGCAAGGTCGTCGTCTCGGTTGTGAGCTTCCTGGCCGTCATCGCCTACGTGTATTGCGTCTACTGCACCAAGTCGCTCAAAGACAAGGCCGAGCACGACGCCTCGTTCTGGCACACGATCGTCTCGTTCAGCATCCAGGTCCTGCCGTACTTCATTGCTGGGTGCATACTCTCGGCGATCATCGCCAAGATCGTGAGCAAGCGGACCCACCTGCTGCCCAGAAGCATGTTCGGCGCCGGCGTCTTCGCCGCGCTGCTTCCGATCTGCAGTTGCGCCGCGGTGCCGTTCTCCTACAGCCTGCTGGCCACCAAGCGGATCCCGCTTCGTGCGGTCGTGTGCTTCATGGTGGTGGTCCCGGTCCTCAACCCCTTCGTGATCTCTTTCGCCTACGGGGTGCTGGGCTGGGAGTACACGATGTGGCGGATCGTCTCGGCGTTCGCGCTGGGTATGGTGACCGGTGTGCTGGTCGAGCGCTTCGCCGGCCAGTTCGATCCCGAGACACCCGAGGCGGGATGCACGAGCTGCAAGGGGTGCGGCGGAGGCATGCATCTCGACGGGCAGGATTCGATCTGGGACTCGGCGTTCAAGCTCATGGCCTACCTGACGCCCTACATCATCATAGGCACGGCGATCGGCGCGGCGGTGAGCGTCTATCTGCCGCCGCACATCGTAGGCAAGTACCTCTCCGCCGAGTTCTCGGGGCTGGTCCTCGCGGCCGGAATCGGGCTTCCGCTCTTCCTGTGCTCGGGCGAGGATATCCTCATCCTTCAGCCTCTGATCGAGATGGGCCTGCCGCTCGGGCATGCCATCGCACTCACGCTTGCGGGCAACGGGATCTGCATCTCGTCGATCGCGCTGCTCATCCCGCTGTTCGGCAAGCGGGCGACCTGGATCATCGCGAGCTGCTTCCTGTTCGGGAGCATCGCGATCGGACTGTTCATAAACGCGGTGAGCCCGCTACTGCACTAGCCCGACGAACCGGTAACTCACTCCGCGCATCGTGGTGCACGTGCCCTCGACGCCGTGCGAGGCCATGAACTCGCACATCTCGCCCGGTGCGAAGAACGCGCCCGGCTCTCCCAGCGCCTTCTCGCCGCGCACGATCGCTCGCATGAACCATGGCCGAGGATCGAGCTCGACGACGATCACGCCCCCGCCCGACCGGACCACGCGGCGGAACTCGTCGACCGCAGCAGGTTGGTCGCGGAAGTGGTGGAACGCGTCGGTGACGATCACCGCATCGAACGAGTCGTCGCCGAAGGGCATATCCTCGGCCACACCGAGGACGCCGCGAACGGGACCGGTGTCGGGAATGTAGCGGATCATCTCGGGGGTGGGGTCGAGCACGGTGACCTGGGCCCCGGTCGCCTCGTGCAGGTGCTGTCCCAGCGCGCCCGTCCCTCCGCCCACGTCGAGTATGCGCCGCTCTCCCTCCAGGAACGGTTCGAGCCACCCCGCGATCTCGCCGATGGAGTCGGGCGACCAGCGGTCCGCGAACCAGTTGAACAGCGGCGCGGACCAGTTGAACATGCCCATCGTGTCACTCCACTCGGGTAGAATCGGTACGTTCGCACGGCGGAGCGCGCGCCCGCCTGACGGGAATGTTCCCGAATGCGCTCAGAAGCGAAGCGGAAGGCGACATCGATGACCCCACGCACCGTCGCGATCGTCGACGGCAACAGCATGATCCACCGCGCGTTCCACGCGCTGCCGCCCTCAATGACGGCCCCGGACGGCAGGCCGACCAACGCGGTGTTCGGGCTCGTCTCGATGCTCATCAAGATGGTCGACGAGCTGCGCCCTGACGGTGTCGTGGTGGCCTGGGACAAGGGCAAGCCGGCGTTTCGGACCGAGGCGCTCGCGCAGTACAAGGCGCACCGTCCGCCGACCGCGCAAGAGCTGCGCGACCAGTTCTCCATGGCCAAGGACGTGCTCGAGGCCATGGCCGTGCCGCAGGTCGAGGTCGAGGGATGGGAGGCCGACGACATCCTGGGCACGCTGGCGGCCACGGGAGGGGAGGCCGGGCTGCGCGTCCTGCTCGTCACGGGCGATCGCGACGCGTTCCAGCTCGTCACCGACTCAGTGAACGTCGTGTCCACGCAGAAGGGCGTCACCGACATCAAGATCTACGACCCCGCCGCGGTCGAGGAGCGGCTGGGCGTGACCCCGGCGCAGATCGTGGATTACCTGGGGCTCAAGGGCGACACCTCGGACAACATCCCCGGGATCGCCGGGGTGGGCGAGAAGACCGCCGCCAAGCTGCTCGCGCAGTACGGTTCGCTCGATTCCGTGCTCGAGCATGCCCAGGAGATACCCGGCAAGCTCGGCGAGAACATCCGCACCCATGCCGACACCGCGCGCATCAGCCGCACGGTCGCCACGATCACCTGCAACGTCCCGATCGACCTGGATCTGACCGCGGTGACCTGGGGCGGCTACGACCCGCATCGCGTCGCCGAGGCGTTCGGCGCCC
>JBGSMX010000202.1:0-1675 GCA_041739935.1 Coriobacteriia bacterium
GCATTCGGTCGGCCCTCCCAATCGTGCGCTGTGGATTGCACCGGACAACTGCACCAGTCAGGGGTATGTACCCGATGAGAGGATTCGGCCAGCTTGATGGTCATGGCGCCGCAACGCATTCCCGACGAGGAGGCAGAATGAGACCGGACATAGTCCCAGGCGCAACGTTCCCCGACTACGAACTGCGCGATCACCGCAATCAAGCGCGGCGACTGTCAAAGCTCCAAGGCAGCGACCCGTTGATCCTCACGCTGATGCGCGGGCACTTCTGCCCCAAGGACCGACAGCAGCTCTATGACCTCGTCGAGTTCTCCCAGAACCTCGACGTGGGCTACGCCCGACTGGTCACCATCACCACTGACTCGCTACTCGAGGTCAACGAGCTACGATCCGGAGTCGGCGCCCACTGGACGTTTCTGCATGACCCCAGCCGAGAAGTCGCTCGCGACTTGGACATCGCCGAATACACGGACACCATGCACAACCCGATGATCCCTCACACGTTCGTTCTCAAGCCGGGTCTGGTGATTCACAGGATCTACAACGGCTATTGGTACTGGGGACGTCCGACCATCCACGAACTTCACGTCGACCTCCGCGACGTCACTGCCGAGATACGCCCCGACTACGCGATCGACACTCCGGAGTTGCGTGCGCAGTGGGAGTCGGGTGACCGCTCGAGCTTCTGGCCGTACGGCAAGAGCCTCGCAGAGATGTTCGCCGATGCCGACTGACTCCGCGGCCCGCCTCGCGAAGCTGCTGCGCGAAGTCGCGGACGCTCATCATGATGCCTTCGCTGCGACCGGTGGCGAGGACCCCGAGTGGCCGCTCTGGTACGCGGCCCAGGTGATGCCGCATCTCGCAGGGACCGAGTTCCTGCCATCGGTGCCTGCGGACTCCCTACCGTGGCTCACGGTCGAGCAGATGGCCGAAGCCGACCGGCTCGCAATCGAGGAGTTCGGCATCACGCTCCTTCAGATGATGGAGCACGCCGGCTCAGCGCTCGCGGAGCTCGTGGTGCGGGTGGCGCCCGAGGGCAGGGTCACGGTGCTTGCGGGCGGTGGCAACAACGGAGGCGGCGGACTGTGCGCCGCGCGCCATCTCGTTGCGCGAGGTCGTGATGTCGAGATCGTACTCGCATCAGACCACCTCGGCGAGGCGACGCGGCATCATCTTGCCACGCTGGCAGCGATGGGAATCATGCCATCGGAGCATCCGACCGGCGACGTCGCCGTCGACGCCCTCGTGGGCTACGGTCTCTCGGGGGCGCTGCATGGCGTGGCGGCGGAACTCGCGAGCTGGGCCAACGGCCGCACCGCGATCTCGCTCGACTTCCCCTCTGGATTCGGCTTCGAAGGGGCTGTCCGACCGGCCGCAACGCTAACTCTCGCGCTCCCCAAGGAGAGCCTGCGGGGTCTGAGCCCGCTCTACCTCGCGGACCTCGGACTACCAGCGGCGCTCTGGGAGCGGACGGGTCTGGATCCGGGTACGCCCTTCGTCGAGGGTCGCCTCGTAAGAGTAGAAGCGTGACCGCGGCCGATATTGGGAAGCGGGCGGCGGCCTTTGCGGCTCTCGCCTACCTCCGTGCCGACACCGTCATCGGCGTCGGCACGGGAAGCACTGTCGCGCACTTCATCGATGCCCTTGGCGCGGGCGGCGCGGGTGTCACGCGCGC
>JBGSMX010000224.1:0-13529 GCA_041739935.1 Coriobacteriia bacterium
CCGCCCGTGTTCACGCCGTTGCACTGGCACGGCGACACGTTCGCGATCCCGCCGGGAGCGGTGCGGCTTGCGTCGAGCGAGGCCTGCGAGAACCAGGCGTTCGCGTTTGACGGGGGCCGCGTGCTGGGCCTGCAGTTCCACCTCGAGGCGACGCGTGACTCGTGGGTGGGGCTCATCGAAGCGTGCGCGGATGAGCTGAAGCAACCGGGGGAGTGGGTGTCCTCGGCAGGGATGATGCTTGCACATCCGTTCGCCGAGATCCGCGAGCTGCTGTTCGCGCTACTCGACGGCATGGTTGGGGGACGGCCCGGGTAGAGGCGCTACATCCACCCGCGCTGCCGCAGCACCGAGAGCACGGTCTCGCGTTCCACCATCCAGCTCTCCTCGCGGCGTTCCAGGAAGCGGTCGATGTCGGTGCGGACGTGGTCCCATGGGGCCTCGCTCAGGCGGGAGACGAGCGCGGTGCGCCATGCAGCAGTCTCTGAGACCAATTCCGGCCGCCCTGCCTGAATGCAGGCATTTGCGAGGAGCGTCTCGTTCGGCTCGGGCCACTCAGGGTCACTCAAGTACCAGACTAGGTCGTAGACGTCGCGGCCCTTGATCCACTTGCGGAGCAGCAGGGCGGCCGTCTTTCCCGCAACGAGGGAGGGCTTGTCATGATGCGACAGTCTCAGCGTCACGAACCGGCGCACGGTGCTCGTCTCGACACCAGCCCCCTCGGGCGGGTTGGTGTCGACCTCCACCGTCACCGAGAACGCCTGGTCACCGTGCGGGCTCAGCCCCATCTCGTACTGCAGTCCCGGGAACCGAACGAAGGCCTTGTTGACGGTCGTTCGCATGTTCGCTCCGACCTCGACCGCGTATCCTTCGCGAGCGAACGTTGCACGTACCGCGTCCATGAGTCGGGGGAAATCATAGTCGGCGTCGCGGTCCTCCAGTGTGAAATCCAGATCTTCCGAGAAGCGTGGGGTTGCGTACAGGAACCGAAGTGCGGTGCCGCCCAGGAACGCGAGTGATGTCCAGGCCCCCGCGTCCTGCAGAGTCTGCAAGATCCGCGCCTGGAGGTACTCACGCATCGCGTTGTGTTCCTGACCAGGACCAACGGTGCTCAGAATCTCTCGAAGACGCTCCTTCATGACGGCCCGGACTCCTCTCGCTCCGCATGCGCGAGTTCGGCGACGTTGATGGCGAAGCGCATGACCTTGCGGCTATCGAGTCGTACCGCGAAGTCGGACAGACGCTCCAGATCCAGTTGATCGAGCCGCTGAAGCCGCAGTTCCAACGCAAAGTCCGGCGCGTCGGAGCCGGTTCGCAGGTAGGCGAGATCGAGCAGCGCCTTCTCAGGCCGCGCGGCGTAGGCCGTGCGACCGCCCGGCAACTCGACCGTCTCGTAGCCCCAGAACAGGTCTCGCTTGACGTGTTGATACACGAAGGTACCAAACGGTGTCTGTCTCGTTCCTTGCCGTCCCGTCGTGACAGCGGTCGTCACGAAGACCGCCTCGGGCATGAGTCCCCACTCGGCGAGAACTGATTCCATACTCACGTATGATGCCGGCACCAAGGCATTGGATATCTCGAACGGGTGAGGATCCGCTCGCCGATATCGCGCTCCGAGCGAATAGAGTCCCCGTCTCAACTGGACCACCGTGCCGTTGCGCGTCCAGCGGGAGAGCTGCTTTCGCACGGCCTGCGGGTCCACCCCAGGGCTCAGCAACATGCCGCTCGTGAAGAGCGGCTCCTGCCCAACGATATCAATGAGGGATTTCATGTCCATAGCGTTAACTTACCATGGATGGGTAGTTAGGGCTACAGAATGATGCTGCGGGGAGAAACACGCCGCTTGCAGGCGGCCTGGCACCGTCACTGCGCTACTCGTTCGCGCAGGTGAAGCGTAGAATCCCTGGAGAACGCGTTATCGCGCCCGGGAAGCAGCCCCGGCGCTGTTCGAGACGACAAGCTGCCGTACGGCTGGATTGTTGTGGGGGGATTTCGTGAGCGGATTGAAGTTGCGGCGCGCGCGGCGCATCAGGGGATTGCTGGTGGGGACGTTGCTGCTTGCCCTGGCGCTGCCTGCGTGTGCGCCCGCTCAGGAATTCGAGCCAAACGAGTCGGCCGAGCAGGCGGCGCAGGACTACGCCGCCGGCGTGCTCGCGGGCGACATCGGATTGGCCTCGCAGGCCACGGGAGTCGCGCTCGACGCAGCCGATCTGGACGCGGCGCGGGTCGAACTGTTCGGATTCGCCGAGCAAGTCCCTGGCGCCGTCATAGTGCTGGCGCCCGATCCGGAAATCGTTGCTTCAAGGGATGACGAGGAGCCGGAGGCCACGGTCTTTGTGGTCGAGTCGTACGAGACGCCGGAGGGTGTCTCGGTGCCGATCGCTCCGCCCGATGGGGCTCCCGAGGTGTGGGTGACTGCCGAGGAACCATGGCGTGCGATGCGCATGCAAGATCAGACAACGGCGCTGTGGTTTGTGGCGGTCGTACTGCTGATTGGCCTCGCAATTACCGCGACCGTGGTGGTGTTGTTGATTCGCATCGCCAACAAGGTGGGGGTGCCGGACGCGGGGGCGTAGGCCTCACATTATCCAGAATTATCTAGGTAATTCTGGCACCCGAGTGCTTCAATCCGATGAGGACGCACATCGCGTGCGTCCACCCAGTCTGCAGAACGCGCTCCGCCACGAAACCCAAGGTGGCGGGGGGGGGGTTCACATGAGGGGTTTTCGGGTCTCGGGTCTTTTCCGCGCGTGCAGGATCCTCGTCTCACTCACTCTCGTTCTGACCATTCCACTCTCCGGCGTCTCGGTCGCATTCGCCGAGGACGTGGTGCAGCCGACTCCGCTCGCGTCTGCCGAGTCATCCCCCACGGTCGTCCGGGAGGATACCGCCCGGCGCACGGCCAACTCCAAGCACTTCTTGCTCTCGGACGGCAGCTACCAGGCTAAGATCTTCCCGGGCAGCGTGCATTATCAGGATGCCGCGGGGGCGTGGAAGGACATCAACCCCGCGCTCGTGCCTAGCCTCGATCCCGGCGAGTACCGGACCGCCGCCGGCCAGGCGCGCATGTCGACAGGCCCTCAGACGCTCTCAGAGCGTCCCGTACGCCTCGAGTCCGATGGCTGGGCCGTCGAACTCGATATGCTGGGCGTGGCGGAGAACGCAAAGTACGTGGTGGGCAACCAGGCCCGGTATCTGTCTGTGGCTCGCGACACCGATCTTGTCTACGAGTCCACCGGCGACGGGCTCAAAGAGACCCTCGTCCTCGATTCGCCGGCAGCCCCGCGCCACTTCTCCTTCTTCATGAGCCTCGAGGGCCTGCAGCTGCGCCAGACGGCGCCGGGTGCCTGGGCCCTGTTCGAGCCGAAAAGCCTGGAGCCGGTGCTTCACGTGGGCGGGCTCGAGGTCTTCGACTCGGGCATCGACGAGCGGACCGGCATGCCCGCACGCTGCCCCGACGCGACCATGAGTATCACGCCGGTGGCGGGTGGGGCGTATGTCACCTACGACGTGCCGGCCGAGTGGCTCGAAGACCCCGCGCGCGAGTTCCCCGTCTATGTCGACCCCACGATCACCTCGAGCGTGGCCACCTACGTCTACCAGTACACGCCGGGAACCTCCTATGGCTCTTCTACCGTGCTCAACGCGGGCAAGCAGACCAATGGACAGGAGTGGGCGTTCGCATACTGGAATCTCACTGACGCCGGGCTGCCCGCGAATGCCAACATCCTGAACGCCGATGCGTCGCTTTGGTTGATCTACGCCTACACGGGGGCAACCGAGAAGCTTGGCAAGATCACATCGAGCTGGGGAGAGACCACCACCTGGAACACCCGGCCGTCGGTGTCCTACCTCACGAGCCAGTACGTGAGCGGCTCGAACAAGTGGGTCACCTGGGACGTCGACGACACCGTGCGTGACTGGTTCTACGGCCGGGCCACCAACTTCGGGCTCTCTGTCTACCAATACGACGTGGTCTCGCGCCACCAGTTCGCATCCGACGACGAGGCCTATGCGGCGCACCGGCCCACGCTCACGATCGCCTATGAGGTACCCACGGCCAGCGTGAGTGACTACACGCAGACCTACCGGGTGGGGGATACCGTCACGGCTCGCATGCGGGTGAGCACAGCATCGCCCACGCGTGTGCGAGAAGCTCGCATCCTTCCCAACTACGCTGGCGGCGTCTCGTCACGATACCGGGGCTACATGGGCTGGTTCTCGTACGCCCCGGACAGTTCGTGGACCAAGGTCGCGTGCCCGAGCGGCGGGTATTTCGCCTACTGGGCGGGTTCGACGTTTGGCACCGACAAGATCGTACCGCTCACAGACCAGTGGAGCGTCACGGCCGGCTCGGGCTATGTCGACTACGTCTTCAAGTGGACGATCGATGACGACTATGGCGACATCCAGGACAACGACCTCGACACGTACTTCCAGATGGGCACTGCGACCGTCATGGACAAGTACTACGGCTGGACCAACCAGAACACCAACATAGACATCCTGCCCAAGCCGGTGACCGATCTGAACTCCGAGACCAACGCGTCGGGGTGGTTCACCGAGGTCGATCGGGATGGCGACGGGGTCTCCGACACGCCCAACGACCAGCCGGACGTGGGCCGGGGAGCGGTGGAGCTGGGCTGGTCGGCCTCTCCGCTCGCCGACGGCTACCGCGTCTATGCGTTCGATGGGGGCTCCTACCAGCAGGTCGGTGAGACCTTCGGGAACGCCGCGACATCGTGGAGCACCGAAGACGCCGGTATCTACCCCACCGACTCGCAGATCGCGGAATGGGGGAGCAACGCCTACAGCGGCAATCCGTTCAGCGCGACATCGCCGCTCTCGTCGGCGACGAGCCTGGGTAGCTTCGCCCGCTCCGATTCGTCGTGTGTCGTCGTGAGCGACGGGACGTATCTCTACGCCCGTCCCTACGACGCCGACAAGACGACCGACCGCTGGACGAGAATAGGCTCGGGCTTTGGCGGCACGACCCTGGGGCAGGCCGCGGGCTTGGTCGGTCCGGCCCTCACCGACCAGCCTATCCGCTCCGCCTTCTACCACGACGGTTTCCTCTACGGTGGCTACGCGACTGCCGCAAACGCCATCCAGGGCACGTGGACCGGGGCGTCGACCGACTCCGAGAACGCCACGCTCGCATTCTCCGACCAGCTCATCCGCCGCTCGAACGCAAGCGAGCTTTCCGGCGCGAGCGCCGACGTGCTTGTGGCCGCCGACGATGAGCACGTCTACTCGATCGGTGCCTACAAGGACGGCGCGGACTACTACAAGATCCGCGTGTTCGAACATGACGGCACTTTTCTCGCCGATCATGTGGTTGCGGCGTTTTGCGACGACGCGCCTCTCGCCGCCACGAGCGATGGCGAGCGGCTCTACATCGTGGAAGACGACGCCGCGCGGAGCGTGGTGACCTACCGCCTGTCTGACTTCACAGTGCTCCGCAGGAGTGCGACGGCGCTTGTCACAGAGGATTGCTCGATCTCCTTCGACCCCGCGAACCGGGTCCTGTGGGCAGGCGCGGTGCAAAGCGGGGGCACCTCCTCGGTGATCGGCTCGTACGCAGGTCCCGGACTCGACCTGCGCGACGACCCCGAGGCGCTCTACGAGGCAACCGACGGCACGACCTATGACGATCACACCAACTACGCCTTCCGCGTCGTGCCCTATTCCGAGATCGGCGCGCTCGAACTCGACGCGAACAACTACACCGCGCCCACGCTCGACGTACGCACCGCGAGAGTGAACGACGATCCGCGCCACACGGTCTGGGACCTGGGCGAGATGGCGCACCACGCGGGCCAGGTGACACTCGACACCGGCACGCTCGCGCTCGATACGACCGATCTGTCCATCGCGAGCTGGGGTCCGCCGGCGACAGTGAGCCGCTACTACTCTTCGGAGACGACCGCGGCATCGAGCTTCGCCCCGGGCTGGCGTTTCGGCTTCGAGCAGTCCATCGAGGCGAGCGGAAGTGTCGCCGACTACATCGACTCTGCCGGCGAGACGCATCGGTTCACCCAGATCGATGGCGTGTGGCACTCTCCCAACGGCTACTACGCCACGCTCGAGGTGACATCGGGCGAGTACACGCTCACCTTCAAAGACCGCAGCTACCTGCTCTTCGACGAAGAGGGCGAGCTCACGTGCGAGGGCGATAGGAACGGCAACGAGGTCACCTACACGCGCGATGACGGCGATCTCACGATCACGGCGGCCAACGGGCAATCGATCGTGGTCGTTATCGAGGACGGCAAGGCGCTCTGGGCCACGCTCGCGACACCCGACGGGACCCGCGAGGTCGGCTACGAGACGGATACGATCGCCGCGACGGCGACGGTGACCTACTGGGAGGGCACGGACTACGAGTACGGCGTCGAGTACGGCTATGCCGATGAGCGGCTGGCCGGTCTGCGTGTGCTCGATGACGCGGGCGATCTCGCACTGTTCGCCGGTGCGGCCGCCGAATGGGACTTCACCTACGGCAGCGGCAGGCTCGCTGCGGTCGGCTTCCCCCAACACGCAGAGAGCACCACATCGTCAGCCTCGATCGGCTACACGGTCGGCACGAGTAGCGAGGGGACCGCGACGGTCACGCGCACGGGCGCGGTGGTCGAGGGCGAGGCGGCAAGCGTGCTGCAGACCTACACCTGGAACCCGACCGGCACGATGAGGGGCTATTGCAGCCCGCGCATCTCGAGCGAGACTCCTCAGTGGTGGAGCTACGAGTACGCGCCGGGAAACGAAGTGAGATGCGAGCTCTCTCCCACCGGCGCGACCATCACACGCACGATCGACTCGCGCGGCAACACGCTCTACGACTTCGACGAGGCGGGGCACCGCAACGCCTGGCGCTACGACGCATACGATCAGGTGGTAGCGCACACCGACCCGAGGGGCGCTGCGACCTACTACACCTACGACGCTGAGGGCAACCTTAAGAGCGAGGAGGCCGTGCTCAACGCCGCCGGTGAGCGCAGCGTCGCGCTCTACTCATACAACGACAGCGGCACGGTCGAGCAGGAGCAGCGCAAGCTCAACGCGAACGAGTGGGCGACCACGTGCTACGAGGACTTCGCGGCGTGCGGTGAAGCTCAGTCCACACATCAGGACGGCGTGAGGCTCTCCCTCGGAGCGGAGCCGGTGACCCTCACGACCACGCGCGAGTTCGACGCGTTCGGGAACACACTGAGCGAGACCGACGCGCTCGGGGTGACGACCGCGCAGAGCGACTATGGCGCGCTGGGTCTCTACCTCGAGGCGAGCGAAGACGCATCGGGTGTCGTCTCTCACACGGACTATGACGTGCTGGGCAACTCGGTGGAGTCGTGGCGCACCGCGCCGGGCACCGCGGTCAAGGCCGATTGGCGTGAGAGCATCGTCGACGCGTTCGGGCGCACCCGCTCAGAGTCGACCTACCTGCACGACGGGACCACGGCCACCACTCAGACGACCGTGACCCGCGACCACGACGCTCTGGGCCGCGAGATCGGCTCCGATGACGCTATGGCCGGCGGCCAGGACGCACTCTCGCACTACGACGCGCGCGGAAGCGCGACCAAGCAGTGGGGCGAAGGGCTCGTGGAACGGACAGAAGCCAACGCCACGCGTTCGCTCTACGACGAGTACGGCCAGCTCGAGTCCTCGTTGGCGAGCGGAGAGAGCAGCCCCACGGCGTACATCTACAACATCGACGGCACGCTCGCGCGCCAGTCCAACCCCGACGGCAGCTTCGTCGAGTATGTCTACGATGCGGCCGGCAACAAGCTTTCCGAGACCGACCAGGACGAAGCGGTCACGGCGTATCGCTACGATGTCGCAGGCCGCATGGTCTCGAGCACATCTGCCGACGGTGTGGCCACGACCCACACGTTCGATCTGGCCGGGCGGGAGGTCGCGGTCGCCGGGGAAGGCAACGACGACCCCTCGACCACGATCTACAACGCGGTCGGCTGGACGCTCAAGTCCACAGACGCTGATGGGGTGGAGTCGACGTCTGACTATGACAAGGCGGGACGTGTGGCCACGAGTACGGTCGCGGGTGCGATCACGACCACCGATTACGACGGATGCGGCAGGACGCTTTCGACGACAGACCCGGACGGCAACGTGCTCGCCTACGGATACGACGGGTTCGGCCGCACGCGGCGCGAGTCCCACGAGACGAGCGCGGGAGCCGTCAAGAACACGGTCCTGGACTACGACTCGCTCGGGCGCGTCGGCGCCACGACAGACGCGCTCACAGGAGTAGAGCGCGCCTTCACGTATGCGACCGCGATCGATCCCACAAGCACGGTCGAGCTTCGCTACGCAGGCGTGATGACCACGGTGGTCACCAACGCGGGCTTGCAGGAGACCGCGCGGGTGACAACCGCGCCGGGCGTGGGCACGATCTCGCGCACGGTCTCCGTGCGTGACTCCTCGCTTCGCGAGACCGCGTGGAGCGTGGGCGCCATCGAACTTGGCCGCGCGTTCCGCCCAAGCGACGGTAAGCTCACTTCGCTCACTGCTGCCAGCGGCACGCTTCAGTTCGGTTACGACACCGCCGGCCGCAAGAGCGGGGAGAGCGGCTCGCTCGCGCTCGCAGACATCGCGGCCACCTACACCTACACGAGCGCGGGGCGGCTTGAATCCGACACCGCGTCGGGCACGGCCGCATACGTCTTCGATCCGTCGGGCAACATCGCGACCGAGACGGTCGGTGCCGTTGTGCGCGACTACGACTACGACGCGGGCAACCGCCTGGAGTCATTGACCGTCGGCGCGGACACGACGGCCTTCGGATGGGACTCAGATCACGGCTGGCGCACCTCGGCTCGCGCAAGCGGCGAGACGAGCGTGACCTACTCCTACACGGGCACGGGACGCCTTGCGCGATACAGCGACCCGAACCGCAGCGTGGAGGCGAGCTACACCTACGACGCGGCCGGTCAGCGGGTGTCTTCGATCGTGACGAGCGGGAGCGTGACCACCGCCACGCGCTATCTCTACGAAGGGCTGTCGCTGCTCTCGCTCAGTGCCACCGAGACGGCGGGCGCTACCGAGACCACGTATTCGGTCACCTACCTCTACGACGGGTCCGGCACGCCGTACGCGGGCATCTACGCCAGCGGTGAGACCACCACCGTGCCCTTTGCGATCACGACCACCGACCGAGGCGACGTGGTCGAGCTCACCGACATGGGAGGCGTGCCTTTCGCGGACTACCGCTACGATGCGTGGGGGATGCACCGCACGGATGAGTGCACCACGACTAGCGCCGGCACGATTGATGCGGCCACCGCCGAGCGGATCGCAGAGGTGCAGCCGCTTCGCTACGCGGGTTACTGCTTCGACGAGTACTCGGGGCTCTACTACCTGTCGGCAAGGACGTACGACCCGGCGACACGGCAGTTCCTCACCAAGGACCCCGCGAAGTCGGACGGCGAGCAGAGCGCGTACCAGTACTGCGGCGGGGATCCGGTGGGGAGCGTGGATCCGAGCGGACTGTGGACAACGGACCTGCACAAGAGTTTCACCAAGTACGCGGCTGACAAACTCGGCATAGCCTCGTGGCTGAACCGGCGCATGCAAGAAGGTTCCTACGATGCAGACCACGACATATACTACATGCCGGTCAGCGGCACGGGCCGGCCCTTTCATTTCAACGGGTACGGAAACCAGTACAAGTACGATTTCAGAACGGGGTTCTGGGAATACCTCAATGCCATCGACTTCAGTTATCAAGCCTCGGATACGCGCGTCCAGAATGCGATGTGGATGGGCCGCGAGTCGAAAGCGGCCTGGGCCAGATCGAACACCTATGCCTGGGGTTCCTGGAGCAGGCGCAGATACCGCAAGATCGCAGCGTGGTATCTGGGCATTGGGGCGCATGCCATTCAGGACGTATATGCCCACGGTGACTCGTGGTGGGGGAAGCTCCTCTCGGGGGGGGACTGGATAATCGGCGGCCACTTCCTGGAGGACCAGAACGGCAGGAAGTCGGGCGAGTACCTCGATGGCATACTGTCGTTCAAGGACTGGCGCCGAACGAGCGCCAAGGACAAGACCTACTCCTACCTTGCAAGCACGTACTACCTGTCCGCGATGAGGACCGCGCCCGAGTAGGACAATGTCCTCAAGTCCTAGGAGGACGTCAGCATGGAGGGTCAAGTGATATCAACTGGACACGTATCCGACGCGGCCGTGCGCATCACTCTGGTGCCGGTTCTTCTGTCGATCTTGGCGGTGAGCGGCTGCGTACAGCATCCCCTGGTGCCTGACTCGGGCTTTGAAGGCGAATGGGTCGGCACCGTGCTCGATGTGCCCGCCACCGTCGAGTTCATCGCCGGGGGCGAGGTACGTCTCGAGCTCGGTGACCTTCAGGAGATGAATGGTACCTATGAACTCGCTGAGGACGAGTCAGTAGCGCTTGTCAGCATCATCGATTCCCCTGATGTAGAGGACGATCTAGGGCAAGGACTGCAGGGCTTGCACGCCGAAGCATCGGGCGATGAGCTGACTCTCTATTCGCACTCCCCGATTGCGAACGTTTATGTCGATGCTGCGGCGAGCGCCTCAGACGTGGACTCGCTGGTGCAAGCCGTTGAAGCGAATCCGAGCGTCGTGGAAGTTGTCGTTGTCAGGCCGGTGGGCCAACCGCCAATCCGACTCGACATACCGCTCGAACCTGGCTCGAACACGCAGGACTTCCAGGAATGGCTCGCTGCGCAGCCAGCATATGAACGGGTCAACCCTGGGGGGACCGGCATGACATTCGAAGGCGCCGTCGGCTCGTTCAGACGCGCGAATTGAGCGGTATTGATACTGGAATCCGCATACTCGCTGTCCTCCTGATTGACCGCATCGTGCCGCTCCGCCCGAGAAGGGGTCCCTACATGAGACGACCCGTGTTTGCGGTGCTCGTCATCGCTTCCCTCGCGCTCGGCGCGGCTGGGTGCACGTCTCCCGAGCCCGTCGAGGAGCCCGTCGTTGACGTACCGACCCTCGAGTCGCTGGGCGCGACGGCGACGGTGGTGGAGTACTTGACGACGACCGATCAGGAGATGCTGGAGTATCTGTGCGACCCCGAGGTTGTGGATCGTCTTGCTGGCCCAGCCAAACTTGAACATAGACCAGCATCACTGACGATTCACTACTGGTCTCCCGTCGACGGGAATGGCGACCTTGCGCGGGAGTTTCCGGTGGAGCGCGACGGCTACTCAGAGGTACTCTGGGTTGTGATAAAGCGCGATTCGCCAGACGACCCGTGGCGTGTGTTCGGCGAGGGCGGTGCGCCGTAGCCGTTGCGCCTCCGCAAGAGGAGTCTCGGTGGCAGAATCAGATCGAGAAGTAGATCGTTACCTCGTCAGCCGGATCCTGGCGCCTGTGGCGGCGGTTGGCTCGCTCGGGGGGCCGATCTCGGCGCTCTTGTCGCTCGCTGGACTGCAGCGCCTTCAAGGGCTTGGGGTGGCTATCGTGATCATTCTGAGCGTGTTCTCGGTGCCGCTGGGTGTCTCCGCACTGAGGCTAGGGTTCCGACGGTGGCGCTTCGTTGGAGGAGTGGGTGCCGTGCTGGGCGCCATGGTCTGGTCGTGGTTTGCGTGCATGTACCTTGTGCTGTCATATCCTGAGTTCTCGCGGTCACCCGAGTTGACGCTCTTCGCCCTGTCTGTGCCCATCGCGTGGTCCGCCGTGCTAGCTGCAGCGCTCTTCAGGACGAGTAGCCTGCGGTGGACGGTACTGAGCATGGGGCTTGCCTGGCCCCTGGCGTTCATCGTGATGGATGCTGTCGTGGCTTCGGCCGCTTGACCGGAGGTGCGCCACGGGGCAGCAATCCTCCCGCCCGGGTGAGCACCCGAGCCACCCTCGGCATGCTGGACCGTGCTAGGCCCGCGCGGTTTGGGCATCCTGGTAGTATGCAATTGTTGCTGGACCCGGGTGGAGGAGCGGTTGAGCGATGGGCGATATCGTAGCTGTTAAGGGGCTCGTCAAGCGCTTTGACGACCTGGTCGCGGTCGATCACATCGACTTCGACATAGCCGAGGGTGAGATCTTCGGCCTGCTCGGTCCAAACGGCGCGGGGAAGACCACCACGATCTCGATTATGTGTGGGTTGCTCGACGCCACCGAGGGCGACGTTATCGTCGACGGCAACTCGGTGAGCAAGAGGCCGGGCGCCGTCAAGCGGGTCATGGGCACCGTGCCCCAGGAGGTCGCGCTCTATCCCACGCTCACTGCCCGCGAGAACCTCACGTTCTGGGGCCGCATGTACGGGATGGGCGGCAAGGAGCTTTCCTCGGCAGTTGATGAGGCATTGGAGCTCGCAGGGCTGGCGGACCGCGCGAAGGAGCGCATCGAGAAGTACTCGGGCGGCATGAAGCGGCGCATCAACATCGCCGCGGGCATCCTGCACAAGCCACGCGTGCTGCTCATGGACGAGCCCACCGTGGGTATCGACCCGCAGAGCCGGAATCACATCCTCGAGCAGGTCAAAGAGCTCAACGCCGCCGGGATGACAGTGCTCTACACGAGCCACTACATGGAAGAGGTCGAGTTCCTGTGCGACCGCGTGGCCATCGTGGACCACGGCAAGATCATCGCGATGGGCACGATCGACGAGCTGCGGCGGCTGGTTGGCGACGCGGATATCGTGCGTGTGGGCGTGGACGAGACGCTCGCCGACGCCGCACTTGAAGCAGTGCGCGCGGTTCCCGGCGTAAGCAAGGCGGACCGCGGCGACTCCATGCTCGAGGCGCTCGCGACCGACGGCGGGCAGGCGCTTGCGGGGATCATCTCGGCGCTGAATGCGGCGGGAGAGCGCGTGCACTCGGTCGAGGTCGTCGAGCCCAATCTGGAAAGCGTGTTTCTGCACATGACCGGCAAGTCGCTTCGCGACTAGCGCGGCGAAAGCGAACGAACGCGACTGGAGCGCGATGCCCAAGTTCCTCACCATAGCCGGCAAGGACATGCGCGTGTGGATGCGCGATACCGCCGCGCTCGGCGTGCTGCTGGGCATGCCCATGGTGCTGATCTTCATCCTGGGCTCGGCGTTCGGCGGGCTCACGGGCGAAGGCGGCATCGATGCGAGGGTTGCGATCGTGAACCTGGACTCTGGCGGCTCGGCCGCTGTGGCCGATGGTGCAGCTGCGGGAACCGCAACCGACGTGGGTGCAGAAGTTGCGAGCGGACTGCTCGACAACGAGACCATCGCCGACATCTTCACGATCGAGGAGCGCGACGACGCAGGTGCCGTGCGCACCGAGGTCGAACGCGGTGACATGATTGCCGCACTCGTGATTCCCGAGGACTTCACGGACTCGGTCAACGCCGGCGAGCCGGTCGAGCTCGAGGTCTACAAGGACCCCGGCTCCGAGCTTTCGGCCGGCATCTGGGAAAGCATCGTGCGCTCGATCGCGGCCGACATCTCGCGGATCTCGATCGTTGCCCAGGCAGCGGGGCAGGCCGCCGGCGAAAGCGGCATGCCGCCGCAGATGGTCGGCGCGGTGGTTGGCATGGCGGTGGAGCAGGCCACT
>JBGSMX010000239.1:0-7149 GCA_041739935.1 Coriobacteriia bacterium
CCGCGCCGCCGGCGGTTGCCCCCGGACTGCCGGAGCCGCCTGCGCCACCCGCAGGATAGAGACGTGCCCGACCCCGGCAGACTCAGTGTGTGCGCTACGCCCATCGGCAATCTGGGCGATGTGACGTTGCGCGTGCTCGACACGCTCAAGCTCGCCGACATCATTGCCGCCGAGGACACGCGCGTCAGCCGCAAACTGCTGTCGCGCTACGACATCCACACGCCGCTCGAGGCATACCACGCGCACAATCTCGCGCAGCGCACGCCCGAGTTCGTGGACCGGATCGTGGCCGGCGAGCACGTCGCGCTCGTCTCCGACGCAGGCACGCCGGGGATCTCGGATCCCGGCGCGCATCTGGTCGAGGCCTGCCTCGATGCAGGGCTCATCGTCGAGGTGCTCCCGGGCGCAAGCGCGATCGTCACCGCGCTCGTCGCCTCGGGATTGCCCACATACGCCTTCTACTTCGGCGGCTTCCTGCCTCGCAAGGCGGGGGAGCGCAGGCGCAGGCTCGAGGGACTCGCGAACCTCGATGCCACGCTGGTGTTCTACGAGTCTCCCCGCCGGACCGCCGAGACACTCGCGGGCATGGCTCAGGTCTTTGGCGGCCGCACCGCGGTGATGGCGCGCGAGCTCACCAAGCTGCACGAGGAGGTCGCCCGCGGCGAGATCGAGGCGCTCGCGGCACAGCTGGCAGACCGCGAACTGAAGGGCGAGGTCGTGCTACTGGTCGGACCGCCCGTCGAGGCGGCTATGGCGCTCGATCTAGACGAGATCCGCACCCGCGTGGCGTTTCTCGTCGAGAGCGGCGCCTCGCGCTCCGACGCGGTCAAGCAAGTCGCCCGGGAGACCGGACTGCCACGCAACTCGGTCTACGATGCTGTACACGGCCGCCCCGACTGACGTCGGATGCGGCCGTGTACGACTCGCCACTCTCCTCCTGGCGTACATACCCTTGTATGCGATATTACGACATCGATTTGATCGTTTGTACACAATCCGCGCACACGGGCCTGTCCTTGATATCAACTACGCCTTCGTCGCTCCCGCAGATCGAGCACACGGCGCGGTGTTTTTGCAGGATGATGCGTTCGCCTTCGACCAGGATCGACATGGGATCCTTCACGTTGATCCCCAGCGTGCGGCGCAGCTCCATGGGTATGACGATGCGTCCGAGGTCGTCCACACGCCTGACGATTCCCGTGTCTTTCATACGCGTTCCGCCTCCCATTCCGCCATCTACCCGCCCCAGTCCGAGACAATAGGGTTATCATCTGTCGCGAGGCGTATCCAACTACTTCCAAGATTCCCCAACCGATGGAGTTTTGTAACAAATGACCACAGGTCCGTTCTTCCTCACCACCCCCATCTACTACGTGAATTCGGTGCCGCATCTGGGGACGGCGTACACCACCGTCGCCGCGGATGCCCTTGCGCGTTACCGCCGCATGACCGGACACGACGTGTTCTTCCTTACCGGGCTCGACGAGCACGGTCAGAAGGTCGCTCAAGCCGCCGAGGAGGCCGGCACGACACCCCAGGCATGGTGCGACACGATCGCTCCCAAGTTCCTCGAGACGTGGGACCTTCTCGACGTGAGCAACGACGACTTCATTCGGACGACCGAGGAGCGTCACAAGGCCGGAGTCCAGGCGTTCTGGACCAGGCTTCACGACGAGGGCTTCCTGTACAAGGGCAGCTACGAGGGCTGGTACTGTGTGCCCTGCGAGACCTACTACACAGAAGATCAGCTCATCGAGGGCGAGTGTCCCGGCTGCGGACGCAGCGTGGAGTTCATCCGCGAGGAGAACTGGTTCTTCAAGCTCTCCGAATTCGCCGAGAAGCTCCTGTCCTACTACGAGGAGCACCCGGACTTCGTTCAGCCCGACACCCGGCGAAACGAAGTCGTGTCGTTCGTACGCGGCGGTCTCAAAGACCTCTCTATCTCGCGCACGACGTTCACGTGGGGCGTGCCGCTGCCGTTTGACGAGGGGCACGTGACCTACGTGTGGATAGACGCGCTGCTCAACTACATCACCGCGATAGGCTATGGCGCCGCGGAGCCCGAGCTAGCGGCCCGGTTCGAACGCTACTGGCCGGCGCAGGTCCACTTCGTGGGCAAAGACATCATCCGGTTCCACTGCGTGATCTGGCCCGCGATGCTCATGGCTGCCGGGCTGCCGCTTCCTCGGCAGGTATACGCGCATGGATTCTTGCTCACCAAGGGCGAGAAGATGAGCAAGTCCAAGGGCAACGCGATGTCGCCCGCCGACCTGGTCGAGCGGTTCGGCGTCGACGCATATCGCTACTACTTCTTGCGCGACGTCCAGTTCGGACACGACGGATCGATCTCGATGGAATCGATGGTGCAGCGCTACAACGGCGATCTGGCTAACGACTGGGGCAACCTGTGCTCTCGGCTGTTCAACATGACCGAGAAGTACCTGGACGGGGTGGTAGCCGAGCCGCTGTCCGAGTGGCACGACAATGCCGATGACACGCTCATCGCGTTCGCCGGGTTCCTCCCCGAGAAGTACGAAGCGGCCATGGCGCGCCTGGACTACAGCTCGGCGCTCGAGGCGGTGTGGGATCTGGTCAAGGACACCAATCGCTATATCGAGCAGGAAGCGCCGTGGAACCTCGCGAAATCCGAGGATACATGGCCACGGCTCGAAACGGTGCTCTACAACGCTCTTGAGGCTGTCCGCATCGCGGCGCTGTTCACGGCACCCGTGATGCCGGCAACGAGCGCGGACGTGTGGGATCGGCTCGGGCTGGGCGACATTCACGCGGTCACGGACGTGAGCGCCGAGGCGCGGTGGGGGCAACTACCGGCGGGGAGCCGGGTCAAGAAGGGCGACGCGCTGTTTCCGCGCATCTACGACCAGGTGTAACGGGCACGGCACAACGAGCAGACGTCGGAGGGGCTACATGGGCACAGGACCGGTTGAACTGCCAAAGATCGATGCGCCGATCGCAGACACGCACGCGCATCTGGTGATGCTCGACGACCCGGCGGGGGCGCTCGAGCGGGCGGCCATGGCCGGCGTGCCCTTCGTCGTGACCGTCGTCGACGTGACCGAGACTCCGCGTCTGACGTTCGATCTGCTGCAGTCGTGGCTCGACGAGGCGCAAGAGCGTCTGGACCTGTGGGGCGTTGAGAACGCCGTTGTGCCCGAGGTCAGGATCATCGTGGGCGCACACCCGCACAACGCCAAGGATTTCGGTCCGGACGCAGAGCAGTTGCTCATCGAGCTTATAGCTGATCCGCGGGTTGTCGGCATCGGGGAGATCGGGCTCGATTTCCACTACGATCACTCGCCGCGCGACGATCAGCGGCGCGTGTTCAAGGCCCAACTCGTCATGGCCCGCGAAGCCGGGCTGCCGGTCGTCGTGCATCTGCGCGACGCCCACGCCGAGGGCCTTGAGATTCTGAAGGCGGAAGGCATACCAGAAGCCGGAGCGATTCTGCACTGCTTCACCGGCGACGCGCAGCTTGCCGCCCCCTTCCTCGAGCTCGGCTGCTACGTGAGCTTCGCGGGTCCGGTGACGTTCAAGCATGCAGATCCTATCCGGGCAGCTGCGGCGGAGGTTCCGCTCGACCGGCTACTCGTCGAAACCGACTGTCCCTTCATGGCCCCGGAACCGCATCGGGGCAAGAGCAACGAACCGGCCTGGACGGTGTTCACGGTCGAGCGTATCGCAGCGGTTCGCGGACTTTCTGCGGTGGAGATCGCGCAGTCGACCTACGCCAACGCACGCACGGTCTTCGGCGGCCGGAGGTAGAACCGTGAGCCCGGATGCCGTGCGGGTACTGTGCATCGCGGGCAGTCCGCGCCGTCATGGCGCCAGTGAGCTCCTGCTCGACGCGTGCATCGAAGGCGTAGAGGGAGCGGGGGGCACCGCCGACAAGCTCGTTGTCGCCGAGCTCGACATCGCGCCGTGCCGCGGGTGTAACGCGTGTTCCGACACGGGCGTGTGCACCGTTCGTGACGACATGGATGACGTCTACCGGCGTATCGATCTGGCTGACGCGATCCTCGTTGCGAGTCCGGTCTTTTTCGCCTCGGTGCCCGCCGGGCTCAAAGCGCTCTACGACCGCTGTCAGCCGTACTGGGCGCGGGTATATGTCCTCGGTCATCCACGACCCGCCCGTCGTCCCGCCGCCATGCTCTTCGTACGCGGGGGCGGGGACCCGTACGGTTTTGACGGAGCCACGCTGACCACGCGCAGCGTGTTCGCCGTCCTGGGCTTAGACGTGGTCGGACAAGTGCTCATTGATGACGTTGACAACCCCTCTGAGCTGCTAGAACAGCCTGAGACGTTTGAGCTCGCCCGGCAGCTCGGGAGCAAGCTCGTCGCCGAAGTGCTGCAGGGTCGCGACAGCTGAACCAGGCGCGAACCGTGGCGACCTGCGCGTTTGTGGGGGTCGGGTGCCTTAGGTATAATCGACCGCGTTCGTCTTCGTTACCGAACCGTCGGAATCTATGAGGGGTTACATGGGAGAGGCGCCGGCTCGCCCGGCACGATTCCTGAGATCCACCTACATCGTCGCAGCTCTCATTCCAGCACTGATCATCCTCCTCGCCATCACGGGATTCGTTTGGGCACAGAAGGGCGTCACCGTCGTTGTCGATGGTGAGTCCCTGTACATGAAGACACAGGCCGAGGACGTTGCCGGCGTGCTGTCGCAAGCCGAAGTCGTATGCGCCGAGGGCGACGTCGTCTCCCCCGCGCTCGACGCTCCGCTCGCCGACGGCATGAGCATCGTGGTTCGTCATGCGATTCCCGTCACGGTTGAATTCTCGGGTGAGAGCATCGAACTCAACGTCGTCGGCAGTACCGTGGCCGAGGCCCTCATCGCTGCCGGCGCGGATCCCGGCGCCTCGCTTGTGGTGGAGCCGGCGCTCGAAACTCCGCTCAGAACAGGTATGACCATCACCGCGAAGGATGTCTTCATACGCGTGCTCGAGGAAGAGGTCGAGGTGCCCTTCGAGACGGTCACGCAAAACGACCCCGCGCGCGACTGGGGAACCCGCAGCATCGCAGCGACCGGTCAGGCCGGTACCATGCTGCGCGTGTACCGCGTCGTCGTCACCGATGACATCGAGGGTGCTCGCACGCTCGTGACGGAGCGCGTGGTCGCCGAGCCTGTCGCCGAGGTCGTCGTGGTGGGCACGAAGCGCGTGAGCTCGCGCATCGGTCGCGCGGCTACGGCGCCCGTCCCTGCTCTTGCGGCAAACGAGGGCTCACGACTCACTGTGACGACCACAGCCTATGCGCCCGGGTGCGACGGCGTGGACTTCGTCACCGCGACAGGCGCCCGCGCCGGCTACGGCATCATCGCGGTCGACCCGCGGGTCATTCCGCTGGGAACCCGCCTCTACATTCCGGGCTACGGCTACGGGATAGCGGCCGACACCGGCGGCGCGATCAAGGGCAATAAGATCGACCTGTGCTTTGACACGCGCGCCGAGGCCATCGCCTGGGGCCGTCGCACTGTCACCATCACGATCCTCCCGTAAGGAGGCTTGGAAGGTGACATACTCGCCGCTGGCCACGCCGCGTGCGACCAAAGAAGTGCTCGCCGCGCACGGGCTTGCCACCAAGAAGTCCCTGGGACAGCACTTCCTCGTTGACGACAACATCGTCGGGCGCATCCTTGCGCTGGCCGGCGATTCCGAAGAGCTCGCGCACCGCGTGGTGCTCGAGATCGGTCCCGGAATCGGCACGCTGACCCTCGCATTGTGCCCGCGGGTCGGATCTGTAGTCTCGGTCGAACGCGACCGGGAACTCGAGCCGGTCCTGGCGTCGACGCTGGCCGGTTGCTCCAACCACGTCGTGTTGTTCGGCGACGCCGTGCGCGTCAGTGCCGCCGACATCGCGGCGCCGTTCGGCCCACCCTCGGCGCTCATTGCGAACCTGCCGTACGCGGTTGCCGCCACCGTTGTGCTGCGCTTCTTCCAGGAACTCGGCTCGCTGGAATCGGCGGTCGTCATGGTTCAGGCCGAGGTCGCCGCGCGCATGACCGCATCACCTGGTACCAAGGACTACGGCGCGTACTCGGTCAAGCTGCAACTGCTGGCCCGTCCCGGCGGTCGCTTCGCGGTCGCCCGCAGCTGCTTCATGCCGCCTCCCCGCGTCGATTCCGCGGTCGTGCGCCTCGATCGCCGAGACGATCTGGCAACTCCCGCGGTCATCGAGGCCGCCTCCTCTGTCGCCGACATCGCGTTCGCGCAGCGTCGAAAGACCTTGCGCAACACCCTGAAAGCCGGCCTGTCCGGAGGCGCGCAAGCCGCTGACCTGCTCCTGTCCTCGGCAGACATCGACGGGGGGCGGCGAGCCGAGACCCTGTCGGTCGAAGAGTACGTCGAAATGGGCAGAAACGTGCTCGAATTGGGCCTTCTACCTTGAGTTTTGCAGCTCATCCCTGTATACTGCCCTTCTGTGCAATAAGGAGGAGTGTGTATGGATGTAGCTCAGCAGGCTCAGATCGTTGGACGTATCCGTATGGACCTTGAAGCACTACAGGGAACACGCATGAAGCTCAAGGCGAACATGGGTCGTTCGAAGATCATCGAGCGCGAGGGGGTCCTCGAGCAGACGCACCCGGCGCTGTTCGTGGTCAAGGTCGACGAGAAGCGCAACCGCACGGCGCGCGTTTCGTATAGCTACGTCGACGTCCTCACCGGTACGGTGGAGCTCACCCATCCGGACAGCGGAGATCAAGTTCTTCCCTGGCTTAACTAGGAGCGTCAGAAGCGGATTGTTGCGGCGCGGGGTCACAGCGGCCCCGCGTTTTCGCTTTGAGGAGGCCGACTTCCATGCACCGGGGCACGCTACGGGTTATCGCGCCTGCCAAGGTCAATCTGTACCTCGCCGTTGGCGAGCGGCGACCCGATGGCTATCACGATGTCACGACGATCCTTGCGGCGCTCGACCTGGCCGACGAGATCACCCTCGGGCCCGCGTCGGAACTCTCGATCGCGTGCGAGCCCGATCTGGGCATACCCGCCGAGGATAACCTTGCCTACCGCGCGGCACTCGCCCTGGGCGCCGCGCTGGATTGCGAGCCCCTGGTAGCCATAGGGCTGAGCAAGCGTATCCCTCACGGGGCGGGCCTGGGCGGTGGCAGCTCCGATGCGGCCGCCG
>JBGSMX010000264.1:0-13015 GCA_041739935.1 Coriobacteriia bacterium
GCCCGGCTCGCAGCCAAGCGCTGTAGCGGTGGCCGACGCCATAGCGTGGGCGTCTTCGAGCCCTCGCGGTCCGGTGCAGGCATTTGCATTGCCCGAGTTGGTCACCACAGCGCGGATTCGACCGCCTGCGACGTTGCGCCGCGATACGGTCACCGGAGGCGCCGCCATCGAATTGGTCGTGAAGACTGCGGCTGCCGCGACCGGTTCGTCGGCAACGATCAGCGCGATGTCGCGTCGACCGGACTTCTTGACCCCGGCACTGATGCCGGAGCACATGAAGCCCTTGGGGGCCACGATCCCGCCTTCGGCGCTGACGAAACGCGATTCCATATCTCTCCCTCTAGATGACCGGCACCGGCACGGCCAGCCCGGCGGTCTCTTCCAATCCCAGCGCGATGTTCGCGCACTGGACCGCTTGCCCGGATGTGCCCTTCACCAGGTTGTCGATCGCGCACGCCACCACGAGCACTCCAGCCGGGTCGACCGCCACACCGATATGTGCCCGGTTCGAGCCACGAACCTCCCCGGTGGACGGCATGCGACCCGCATCGTGCACCGTGATGAAAGGCTCACCGGCATAGCGGGCACGGTAGAGGGTCACGGCTTCTTCGGTCGACAGATCGGAGCGCAGATCCAGGTAGACGGTGGCCAGAAGCCCTCTGGTCATCGGCACAAGATGCGGCGCGAAGACCACGCGGACCGGCGTTCCGGCCGCGAGCGACAGACCCTGCGCGATTTCGGGAGTGTGGCGGTGACTGGAGACCTTGTACGGCTGAATGGCCTCGTTGACGGCGGGATAATGCGTGCTCGCCGAGGGGGACTTCCCGGCTCCCGAAACGCCGG
Source organism: Coriobacteriia bacterium (assembly GCA_041739935.1). Lineage (GTDB taxonomy): Bacteria > Actinomycetota > Coriobacteriia > Anaerosomatales > JAGXFU01 > JBGSMX01. The sequence continues at coordinate 844 of JBGSMX010000264.1, forward strand.
ACTTCGCGTCGACGTACACGCGCGACGGATCGACGATGCCTGCCTCGAGCGCGGGTATCGCAGCCAGCAGTGAGGCGGTCGGGTAGCAGCCCGGACAGGCGACGAGGCGCGCGCCGGGAAGAGCGGTGCGATCGAATTCCGGCAACCCGTACACGGCCTGCTCGATCAACTCGTGGTCCTCACGCGCGACACCGTACCACTGCTCGTAGACCACAGGGTCCTTCAGCCGATAGTCAGCTGACGCATCTATGACCGTCAGTCCGGCATCGAGAAGCGCGGGTGCTATCTCCAGCGCCGCCGTGTGCGGGACGGCCAGGAACGCGACGTCGGCGCTACCGGCGATCTCGTCGAGATCGAGCGGCGTGTAGACCAGATCGGTGAGACCCGTGAGCCCCGGGTATACATCCGTAACGGCACGACCGGCCTCGGCACTCGAGGTGGCGGAGACGATCTCGAATTCCTCGTGCCCAAGCAAGATGCGAGTAAGTTCGACGCCGGCGTAGCCCGGCGCTCCGATGATTGATGCTCGAATCACGCAGTATCACCCCAATTCGTATATCATGGGGCGATTCTACGTTTGTTTCGCATAACCGTCAACTGCTATGCGTATATTTCTTATAGTTATGCACTAGTGATGCCGTGCCCGCGCTGAATTGTCGTCTAGGTCCGCAGCTGGGCATCCACGGACTTGCATACCTTGTCGATCACCTTCTCGTGCTGAGGGCGTATCTCCTCGTCGGTGAGCGTCCTGTCAGCCGCGCGATAGCTCAGGGCGAATGCCAGGCTCTTCTTCCCTTGCGGCACTCCGGCGCCTCGATAGACGTCGAAGAGCCGTGCCGAGGAGAGCATCTTGCCTCCTGCCTTGCGAATCACCTGCTCGACACGCTCGACAGGGACTTCCTCGGCAACCACAAGCGCCAGGTCCAGTTCCACCGCGGGATAGCGCGGTACGTCTTCGTAGGGCCGCACGTCGCGCGCCGCAGCGCTGAGTCGGGCTCCCTCGAGCTCGAACAGGACGACCGGTGCGACCACCTCGTAGCGCGCGAGCACGTCGGGATGCACCTCTCCGAGCCAACCGACAGGCTGGCGGTCGACCAGCACCTCGGCGCTTCTGCCCGGCTGCAACCACGGCAGTTCAACGGGTCGCACACTCCACCGTTCGATGCCAAGATCGAGCATGAGCGCCTCGATCACTCCCTTTGAATCGAAGAAGTTCAGCTGCGCGGAGTGCAGCACGGCGTCGACACCGGATCCCTTTGCCGGGGCGCCGTGCCATGCGGGCTCACTCCACCGACCGGCCAGCACCCCTGAGACGAGCTCGCGTTCCTTGGGCAACTGACTCCCGTCCGTTGCCACGAAGACCCTGCCGATCTCGTACAGGTGGACGTTGTCGACTCCGCGACGCTGATTGTACGAGACGGCACGAATAAGTCCCGGCGCGAGCGTGCGCCGCAAGACCGCCTGCTCGGCGGACATGGGGTTGAGCAGCTCGACGCTACGCTCGCCGGGATCCTCTGGCCATTCCAGGCGCTCGAGGTCACGCGGATCGACGAACGCGTAGGTGATGGTCTCGTTCAGGCCGGCGGCACGCAGAGTCGCGGCGATGCGCTCGCGCCACCGTTGCTCGCGCGTAAGCGTTCCCACGCGCATGCGCCCTGCGGGAAGGGTCGCCTCCACGCGGTCCATGCCCCAGATGCGCAAGACCTCTTCGACAAGGTCGATCTCGCGCTCGAGATCGGGACGCGATGTGGGCACGCTCACCGCAAACCTGTCGCCCGAAGCAGACACTTCGAGTCCCAGAGCCGTCAGGATGCGCACGACCTCACCGGAATCGATCGAGGTTCCCAGTATGTTGTTGAGCCGGGACAGGCGAAGATCGAGCTGACGCGCCGTGGCCGGTCGCGGGTACTCGTCAACGATACCCGCGTCCACAGTGCCATCGCATATCTCGGCCATGAGCTGCGCAGCACGGTCGGCAGCCGCAACACATCCCTGTGGGTCGACCCCGCGCTCGAAGCGCATGGAGGCCTCCGAGATCAGCCCGAGCGACCGACTCGTGCGGCTCGTGACTTCGCTATCGAACGAAGCGGACTCGAGCAAGATATCCACGGTGCGCTCGGAGACCTCGGTGTGCTCGCCGCCCATGACCCCGGCCAGCGCGATCGGCCCGCCCGGGTCACAGATGAGCAGCATCCGCGCATCGAGCGTGCGCTCCTGGCCGTCGAGCGTCGTAAGCTTCTCACCCTGGGTAGCGGTGCGTACGATGATGTGCGCGCGACCATCGGGATCCGTACCGACCGTGCTCAAGTCGAACGCGTGCAGCGGCTGACCCAGTTCGAACATGACGTAGTTGGTGATGTCGACGACGTTGTTCACCGGGCGCGCGCCTGCAGCGATCACGCGTTCGGACAGCCATTCGGGCGAAGGGCCGATCTTCACACCGCGAATCACGCGCGCCGTGTAGCGGCCGCACAGGTCGGGGTCGACGATCTCGACGCGCACTGCTTGATCGGCCGGAGGCCCAGTTTCGACCGGAGTGCCTCCGGGAGTCGTGTGCGTAGTCCCCAGGACCGCGGCGATCTCCCGCGCCATGCCGGCGACGGACAGGCAGTCGGGTCGGTTCGGCGTGATCTCGAGTTCGAGGATGGTATCGGAGAGCCCCATATACTCGGCAAAGGGCATACCGACAGGAGCATCGGTGGGCAGGATGAACAGGCCTGATTGGTCCGTGCCCATACCCAGTTCCGCGGCCGAGCAGTTCATGCCCATGCTCGTGACGCCGCGCAACTTGGCCTTCTTGATCTCCATGCCGTTGGGCAAAGTCGCCCCCACCATCGCCACCGGAACGCGGTCACCGGCCTCGAAGTTCTGCGCGCCGCACACGATGGTAAGCGGCTCGTCAGCACCAACGTCAACCGTGGTGACCCAGAGCTTATCGGCATCAGGGTGCCGCTCCTTGGCCACGATGCGACCAACGACGACACCTTCCCGCGCCTCACCGGTCGTCAGGATCGCTTCGACCGCCGTGCCTGTCAGGTCGAGCCGGTCGGCAAGCTCCTCGGCAGGCAGGCCGATGTCCACCAGCTCGTTCATCCACTTCATCGAGATCCGCATGTGGGTCCTCGTTCCTTTCTCGAGTCGCCTGTGGCGAAGTAGCAGTGTCGTGGCCTAGAACTGCCGCAGGAAGCGCATGTCGCCTTCGACGAGCATTCGCAGGTCCGGGAGGTTGTACTTGAGCGCGGCGATACGTTCGACGCCCATACCGAACGCAAAACCCGTGTAGCGCTCGGGGTCGATATCCACGTAGCCAAATACGTTCGGATCGACCATGCCGCAGCCGAGGATCTCGAGCCACCCGGTTCCCTTGCAGAACCGGCAGCCGGCTCCGTCGCAGATGCCACACGAGACGTCGACCTCGGCCGACGGTTCGGTGAACGGGAAGAAGTGCGGTCGGAAGCGGGTCTTGCGATCGTGGCCGAACATCTCCTTGCAGAAGTAGTCGAGCGTGCCCTTCAGGTCGCCGAAGGTGATATCTTCGTCGACCACCAGCCCCTCGACCTGCGTGAACTGCGGCAGGTGACTCGGGTCGGCAATGTCGCGCCGGTAGACCTTGCCGGGTGCGAGCACGTAGATGGGCGGACGCTCCGCCTCCATGACGCGCACCTGGACGGGGCTAGTGTGGGTGCGCAGCAGCACACCCGACTCTCCGGTCACACTCAGGTCCTCGCTCGAGAGGTCACGTACGTAGAACGTATCGGTCGCCGCGCGTGCCGGATGCGACGCGGGGTGATTGAGTGCCGTGAAGTTGTAGTAGTCGAGTTCGACCTGAGGCCCCTCGGCGATTCGATATCCCAGACCTACGAAGATATCGACGATCTGCCGGGTGATCATCTCGATCAGATGCTCGCGCCCCGGCAGCCGCACGCGGCCCGGCAGAGTGACGTCGACGGCATCGGCGGCCACTCGCTCGGCCAGCGCGCCTCTCTCCAGCCCGGCGCGCTTCTCATCGAGTGCAGCCTCAAGCGCCTGTCGCACCTCGTTGGAGGCTTTGCCGACCGCAGGACGCTCATCGCCGCTCAGCGAACCCAGACCCCGCAGCACCGCCGTAAGCTCGCCCTTCTTGCCGAGAAACGCGACGCGCACCGTTTCGAGTGCGGCAAGATCCGACGCGCGCTCGATGGCAACCAGGGCTCGTGCCTGCATCTCGCTCAGTTGATCGACCATGCTCATGTCGCTCGTGTCTCCCATCCGTGCACGCTCACGCGGACACAAGAAAGGGAGCCGACCCCGTCCATCCAAGGACGGGAGCCGACTCCCGCGGTACCACCTCGGTTGACCCGCACGAACACACGGGCCCTCTCGCTACGACCTCCGCACTCAGCGGCTCGCCGTACGTGCGGACGCACCTCCGCACCGGCCCGATATCGGGGGCTCCGGCTCACCTACTTGGGCAGACCGCCTGCCGGTTCAGTTTGCAGCTGATGGAGTGAACCGCCCGCGCCGCCCGCGGGGACCCTCCCAGTCAAAAGAGGTCCCTCCCTGGTACAACGGACACGCATGCGCCTGGCGCCTCTCCGTCATCGCTTCTACCTGTGCGATTGGTTGTGAAGTGTACCACCCGACACACGAGTAATCCACCCGTCAAGCAGCGTCCCAAGCGCGATGCGACCCACCACGGTTCCGCGTATCTGAGCAGCTCGAACGGGCAAACGATCGACCGACGGATTCGCATCTCCTCGCGTGATGAACACGCCCTGATTCGCTCGCACGACACGGTGCACGACACGGCCGTCACCGCCGTGGTCGACGAGTACGACATCGCCGCACCCGAACGAGGCGCCTCGCTGTACGACCAACACGTCCCCCGGTCGGAATGTCGGAGCCATCGAACCGCCGGTGACCAGCAGCAGCCGGTATGGCAGCGCAATCGCCGTCAACACCAAGGCGCATGCCACGACGCATCGTAGAGCAACTTGCCGGCCCGGGTGCACGAGCGCGAGTGTCACGAGTGGCTCTGCTCGGCGTCTACGTAGAGCGACAGCTTCACGTAATCGCCAGCCAGATCGGGGTCACAGTCGGCCGGCAACTCAACTTTGAAAGTGAGGAGCTCGCTCTCGCCCACCCCCACCTCAACCGGTTGCGTTCGCATCGTAGAAAGCGCGCCGTGGTAGACCACCGCCCCGTCGTGGGTCACGGTCACCTGCAGGGCTTCCCAGAACGCCGTGATTCCGAGCTTCTTCGCGCCGCTGACCACCACGGTCTGCGGAATCGTCCCCGCGTTGCGAACGGTCATGACCCGGGCGCTCTCGACGCCGGGCGCGAGCGGATCGATGCTCAGGGCACTTTGCGTGGGCTCGCACGAGACCTCCACGGTCCCCGCACGAATGATGTTCTCGGCAACCTGAGTTTGCCCCGTGAAGTAGGCACCGGCAGAGCTGATGCACAGTGCAACCAGGACTCCAGCAAGAAACGCAATCGACCTTCTCATGCAGTTCTCCCCTCGTTGTGCGCCGACCGAGGGGTGGTCGACTCCAGTTGGACGTGGCGGCGCGCCATGAGAGACCCTAGCAGGACACGGATAACAGAATCCGACCCACGTCTTACCACGCGGGCAAAAAGCAGAAGGCCCCGCGCAATGCGGGGCCTTCGAGGTTCACTATGGCGACTGCCTTACGCCGAGACCTGGGCCTTCGCGGCCTCAACGAGCTGGGCGAACGAACCGGGGTCGTTGATGGCCATGTCGGACAGGATCTTGCGGTCCAGTCCGATACCGGCAAGCTTCAGGCCGTGCATGAACTGCGAGTACGACATCCCGTGCTGATGAGCGCCCGCGTTGATGCGGGTGATCCACAAGCGACGAATCTCGCGTTTCTTGTTGCGACGGTCGCGATAGGCGTACTGCATCGAATGCTGCGTCTGCTCTTTCGCGGCGCGATAGCTGCGGCTCTTTGCGCCGTAGTAGCCCTTCGCCCGGGTCAGTACGGTGCGACGCTTCTTCTTCGCGTTCACTGCTCGTTTTACTCGAGGCATGCTCGATCACACTCCCTTTATGCGTTCGAAGCGCCGGCTCTAGCCGATGCCGAGATTCTTCCGGATGACCTTCTCGTCGGACGGATGCACGAACGAGTCATCGCGAAACGCGCGCTTCCGCTTGGGGCTCTTCTTCGTGAGGATGTGGCTCTTGAACGCGTTACCGCGCTTGATCTTGCGACCGGAACCGGTGAGCTTGAATCGCTTCGCGGTACCCTTGTGGGTCTTCATCTTCGGCATGTCGGCTACTCCTTGTCCTCGACGGCAGCCTCAACGGCCTCGCCGTCGTCGATCTTCTCTTCCTTCTTGAGCGGCGCGATCAACATGAACATGTTGCGCCCCTCGAGCTTGGGCTGGTTCTCGATGATCGCCATGTCCTCGAGCTCTCCGGCCAGTCTCTCCAAAATCGCGAGCCCGCGTTCCGCGTGCACCATCTCGCGACCGCGGAACATGATCGTGACCTTGACCTTTGCCCCGGCTGTCAGAAAGCGCACGACGTGCTTCTTCTTCGTCTCGTAGTCGTGCGTGTCGATCTTGGGCCTGAACTTGATCTCTTTGATCTCGACCTTGGTCTGGCTCTTGCGGGCCTTCTTCGCCTTGATGTCCTGTTCGTACTTGAACTTGCCGTAGTCCATGATCCGGCAGACAGGCGGGTCGGCGTTGGGGGCTACCTCGACCAGATCGAGTCCCTGGTCATCAGCGATCCTGCGCGCGTCATCGGTGGCGAAGATCCCCAACTGGGAGCCGTCAACGCCGATGAGCCGCACGCGAGGTACCCGTATGCGCTCGTTGATACGCGTTTCGGTCGTGCTAATGGACCGTCACCTCCGTATGCGGACGGCCGCGCGAGCGGTCGCCTCCCGACAAACAAAACGTCCCGCGGCGCGCACAGCCGACGGGACGATATCTGCCGAGAAACCCCGTGCCCGAAAAGGCACCGGTTCGCGGCGATGATGCTCGACCAGACAGCTGCCACAGTGGCGCCGAAAGGTGGGGACCAATCTCGACCCCGAGGGGCGGGGTCCCACTTCTAGCGATATTCAATTAGCTCACGGAGTATAACTGCCTTGCGCGGGGGTGTCCATCTCACGCGTTGCCTCAGGTTGCATCCCAGGGCTAGGGGTCGGCTCGACAAATGAGGGTGGCTCCTCTTTCGCGGTGTTGTCGAGACATCACAAATGAAGGAGCCGTCCCGATGATAGTCCGTATCGACCTCGGTGTGGTGGAGATCCGACCTGACCGACCTGTCTGCAAGCCAGGCTGACGCGCGGCTGCATGGACTCGTCCGTGCGCGAGAGTGTTCTGCGTTCGCCGAGATGTGCGCGCAGGTGGAGACCACGGGTCTGGCCGATCGCTCGTGTGCGTGGGGTGACGAGTTCCGGATCAAGGATCGCAGGCGACGTACCGTGTCCACCTCGGGCGGCGAGGTCGAGGTCGCTGTACGACGGCTGCGTTGTCAGGAGTGCGGCGCTCAGGTCCGGCCGCTCGATGCCTTCCTCGCTCCCGGGCGCAGGCACACCCTGCCGGTGATCGAGGCGGGGCTCTACTTGGCCGCCGATGCCTCTTATGCCAAGTCCTCGGTCACGCTCGAGAAACTCACCGGCGCACGGATCAGCCAAGGACAACTGCAGCGCCTCGCCGAAGCCGAAGGGTTGCGCATCGACACCGAACTCCATGCGCTCGCAGACGGCTGCCCAGCAGCCTCCACGATCACTCTGGATCGGGTTCCACTCTGACCCGCCTGCAATATTGAGGGAGGTCGAGCACTCAGGCCGCCCTCAGTATTCTGTTCCTGCAACGTTGATTCAAGCGCCTCAGCACGCTCGGGCTACTTCCCGAGCGGCGTGAATCGAACCTGGGCGGCAATTGGCGTGAGCACCCGCACAGGCTGCTCTACACTCATCACCAGGACCGCATACTCCCCCTCTGACCATGAGACCTTCGCTGTGCCGCGACGAACACCAGTGCCTGCCTGCGGCCTTCCCTGGCTGTCGAATACAGCAGGAACATTGAGCTTCTCGACGGCCCAGGCCATCCTCTGGCTTCCGATATCGACCTGCTTCACGTGTGGCCCCATCTGCGCATCATTCACACCTGGGTCCGCAAACGCACGGGCATCAGCATCGCTCTCGAATGCAGTGATGTCGACACGCACTCCATTGTCATACTCAACCACGAGGGTCTGCGGAACGATTCCTTGCTTCGTTGCCCACACCGACCTGACTTCTGCCCCCCCTGCCCCGCGAATGATGTCAACAGGCATCCCCATGACTTCCGCAGCGTCGGCGACCGTGTCCATTCGGTTGGCACGCTTCGCCATCACGTCGTAGTCAAGGCCATCGGTGGTAACGACCGACCCGCCGAAGTAGAACGCGACTGGCTCGGAAGCATCGAGTGAGGCGACCTGCGGATCAGAAGGCTCGAAGGGCCCAGACGATTCCCTGGGAGCACTACTGCAAGCAGTGACGGCAAGGAGCAAGCTGAGTACGAGGCCACTTCCCGCCAGTCTTCTCCGGGTCACGGCTGCCACCCCTTTCAGTTGGTGTGATACCAGTGAGACGCCGAGTAGTAGCCCCACTTATCGGGGTCGAAGTCGATCCCCTCGGCCATCACCTGACAGTTGTTCCAGTAGGACCACGTTCCAGCATTACTCTTAATCTTCAGATACCGGAAAGAGCTACGCAGATCGCCGGCAGGAAGGCCTCGCTCGGTCGAAATCAATCCCTTCGCATGCGTCATTGGCATGTACACCGTCTTAATGACCTGACCGTTCCATGCCATCTTCCAGTTATCATGGGTGTCGTTCTGCATGTCCCAGTTGTTGATTTCGAAGTACTCGTAGTGATCCGTCGTGGAAATCTCAGCAACTTCGAACTGATCCCAGTCGTAGAACTTGTCGGGCGTCCTGTTGTACTGCCAGAACCCTCGCGCCAGCATTCCGGGGGACTTCACGAGACCAGCCTCGCAGTGAATGTAATTGTGGGTCACGTCATCGTAGTAGCCATCATTGGGATAGAAATTGCAGTCCTGGTGGTGAGCGTAGATTGAGCTAACATGGCGGTCGCCGGTGCCGACGTTCCATAGGTAGACCCAGTTGGCCGCGTAGACACCTCTCTCGGCATAGGGTGACTCCCACCGGGCGTTGCCCGTCAGGGCCAATGCCGGTGATGCCGACAATAGCAGCAAGCCCATAGCCAACCCGAATGCGAGAAACGTAGTGGACGTCACGCGACAGAAACCATCAACCGATTCGCTGGTCCTCACCGCAACCCGCCCCCAATGTTGAAGAACTATAGCCGGTTCTGGTCATCTACCATCTCACGAACAACAGACAGCATGTCCTCTGCACTCATGGTCTTGCTGTACAGCCGATACACCAACGCGTCTCGACCGAAGACAACACGAGCGTAATTGACCCTCACTCCAGTGCCGGGGAGCGCGACCCCTTGAGCGTCGTCCACAGCAGGCACATCAACCACATCGTTGACGAGTGTCTCAAGACTGCCCACCTTGACGATCCGTACGAAATCGCTGAGGGGCGGCTGTCCATCGATCTTGACTGCTTCGTTTGCGGCTTCTGCGCTGCCGTAGTCTGACACCGTGATCTTCAGGGTTTCTCCGTACTCAGCCACGATGCCTTGCTGTCCCCATTCGGGTGGAGTAACCAGCAATGAACTGCGCGAGCGGCCCAAGGCCTGCTCCGGGAGAGGCAGAAGGCCATTCACAATCGCTTGCGCCTGCTCTTGCGTTGCAGCGGTGAAGCCCGCCTCTGCGTAGTCGCTCTCGGGCCCGCTGTTAGCGCTTGGGTATCGCTCGGGCGTCGAGGAAGCAGAAACGGACTGGCCGTCTAAAGGGCGCGATACCTCACGAGCACCGCAACCTGTCAGGACTGTCACGAAAGCCGCTGCTAAGCATGCGCTCGCGATTACTCTTCCGCGCACGTTGATTACCTCCTAGGGAGTCGAATTGCTGTAGTGGTGGGAGGCTGAGTATTGGTGCCAGTAGATCACATCGATATCGTAGTTCGGGTTCTGCTGCATGTAGGTGACGTAGCCCCAGGAACCGTCCTCGCCCTTCTTCTTGATGTCACGTATCGAAGTGCGACGGTCATCCGAAATGGTGGCCACTTCTGTGGATATCCAAAGACGACCCGTGACCATGTTGAGCGAGGGTCGCGCCATGATGTTGCCATTCCACGCGATGTGCCAAGTCTCCGGCGAGGAGCTGCCCATACTGACGTTGTTGATCTCCATGTACGTGTAAGCTGACAATGCCGCCGACGCCACGCTGACATAAACTTGAAAGTCAAGATTGTTTGGGTCGTTGCAGTACGCATAGAAGATTCTCGGTACGCCCGTACCTTCCTTCTCTATCCCCGCTTCCGCGTGTATGTATGTGTCAGGTGAGTGAATGTAGATCGAGGACAGCCTCAGATACGGACTGCTCCAATCAGGGTACGCCCAGATTTTACCTGCTGCGCCCCGGAAGTACTTCGACAACGCAGCTTCGTGCAGAACATCCCCAAACAGCCCGTCCTCGACCGGCGTCGATGGGAGATCCCCAGCTACAGCATACTGTGGGCATAGAAGCGTCGTGACAAGCACGGCAACCACGAAACAAGCGTGAACATCCTTCAATCGGATACAACAACATGACCAAGTTGAGCCGGCAATAGCACGCACATGCACACCTCCCCTTGGCAAGCCAATTCAGGTACTTGACAACAACCCGATCATACGCTAGCGACCCCGAGAATCAAGGTTTCGCGGGCGCATTGCCTGAGGAAGCATCCCAAACTCGGACATCGACCAAATAGGCGGACCCTTCTTCAGTGAGGTTGCTGAAGGCCGCAAGAAGAAAGGAGTCCAAGACGATGATAGCCCGAGTAGACCTGGGCGTGGTGGAGTTCGATCTGGAGAGTCCGACGACCGCTCTGCTGGACAACTCTCTCGAAGAAGCGGTGCTCGGGGCGCACAGACGCGCCGCTGTGAAGGCGCATGCCGAGCTGGAGACCCTCCTGGCCGGTACGCGCCAGTGTCCCGGGTGCGGCAGGTGCGGGGACATGGCGCGTCCTCTCGAGCCCGTGATGCCGAAGGGCCGGCATTCGCTTGCGCTGGTGGAACGCGGCTTGTATCTAGTTTGAGATGCTCCCAGTGGCACGCCGCAGCAGCGCTACCCCTTCACCCGAGCGATGAATTCCTCGACGCTCTGAGCGCCCAGGTCGCCCTGGGTCCGATCGCGTACGGCTACCTGACCGGACTCGGCTTCTTTGTCGCCAACGACCAGCATGTACGGCACTTTTTGCTGCTGCGCCTTGGCGATTTTGATCTTCATGGGCTCGGAGTCAGTGTAGACCTCGACTCTGACACCGGCAGCCTTCAGCTTCGCCGCCACGTCCTCGGCGAACTCGATGTGCCGGTCGGCGATCGGGACCACGACCGCTTGCACCGGCGCCATCCAGACCGGGAATGCCCCGGCCGTGTGCTCGATCAGGATGCCGAAGAAGCGCTCCATCGAGCCGAAGATCGCTCGGTGCAGCATGAACGGACGCGCCTCGGTGTTGTCGGCAGTCCGGTACGTGATGTCGAAGCGCTCCGGGTTGTTGAAATCGACCTGGATCGTCGAGAGCTGCCACACGCGCCCGATCGCATCGCGAACCTTGATGTCGATCTTGGGTCCGTAGAACGCACCGTCGCCTTCGTTGATCTCGTAGGCAAGACCCCACTCGTCGAGCGCGGTCATGAGCGCCTTGGTCGCGGTCTCCCAGTCCTCCTCGGCACCTACGGACTTCTCAGGACGGGTCGAGACCTCTGCCGAGAACTCGAAGCCGAACGTCTCCATGATGAAGCGCACGATGTCGAGCATAGCCTTGACCTCGGGCACGATCTGCTCGGCCGTGCAGAAGATGTGCGCGTCGTCTTGCGTGAACCCGCGCGCGCGCATGAGCCCGTGCACGACACCGGACTTCTCGTGGCGATACACGGTCCCGAACTCGAACAGGCGCATGGGCAGATCGCGGTACGAGCGCACGTCGCTGCCGTAGACGAGCAGGGCACCCGGACAGTTCATGGGCTTGACCGCGTACTGGGTCGGCTCTTTGCCCTCGCCCTCATCCACGTCGAACGTGTACATGTTCTCGCGG